>DASYOA010000222.1:0-6337 GCA_036008265.1 Opitutaceae bacterium | reverse complement strand
AACCCCCTAAATTAACCGCGGCCAAGACCCACCAGCCCGGGGGCATGTCTTTGAAATAAAACGCGATATCATGGCGTAACCCCTTCCGCCTTTGTGGCCGGCGAGGGCCAAGGCCAATTATGGGGTGCCCACCTACTTGTTTCCCGGCTCATTACCCTATAAAAATAGTTTTGTTCACCGCAGCGGAATCAGCTTCCGTGCGGCCAGCTCAACCTTAAGCCGCAGACTTCAATCTCGTATTGTGTTCATCTCAAGGACGACCCATGAAAAAAAAGACCGCAGCCAGGAAAGCCCCGGACATCACCCAAACCTCCAAGGCCGTGACCAACGACCCGCTTTTGCGGGAACTGGTGGCGCACTTGCGCCAGAATCGGACGCAACTGCGCGAAGAGTGGGCCCGCCGCATCACGGACGCGCAGTTGCTCACCGCGATGACCAAGGAGGAAATTTTTTCCGAGGCGACTTCGGTCTATGACAATTACGTGGAAGTGCTGGAGACCGGCAGCGTGGAGGCCCTGCAGGCATATGCCCGCAATCTTTCCGAACGCATCATCCCGCGCGGCGTCGAAACGCATGAAGTCGTCGGCATCGTGCTCCTCCTGCGCGACGTGCTGGCCCGGTCGCTATTCAAGAAATACCAGACCGACTTTGATTTGCTGAACCGCGTGCTGGACGCCTACGAACCGGCGGCCAACCGCATCGCCAACACCGTGGCCGTCAGCTTCGTGCAGGAGCGCGAGCGCGTCATCCGCCAGCAGCAGGAGGCGATCCGCGAACTCTCCACGCCGGTGCTGCAGGTGCGCGAACGCCTGCTGATCCTGCCCATCATCGGCGTGATCGACGCCCAACGCGCCCGGCAGTTGACCGAGCAATTGCTGCGTGGCATTCGCGGCAACCGCGCCAAGGTCGTCGTCGTCGACATCACCGGTGTGCCCACGATCGACCAGACCGTGGCCAACCACCTGGTGAAGACCGTCGAGGCGTCGCGCTTGATGGGTGCGAGCGTGATCATCACCGGCCTGTCGGCCGAAATCGCGCAAATCCTTGTCACTATCGGCGTTGATTTGAGCAAGATGAACGCGGTCGGCGATCTGCAGGGTGGCATAGAAGAGGCTGAGCGACTCCTTGGCTACAAGGTCATCACCACCCAGGAAGCAGCCAAACTGACCAAAGAACCAACGGCCTGAGCCATGCAGGTTCCCATTCTGAAGCAAGGCGGTTACCTGATCGCCAGCATTCAATCCGTGCTGTCGGATGCCGACATGCTGCAATTGCGCGACAATCTCGGCGCGCGCGTCGGCGAGTTCCGTTCCCGCGGTGTGATCATCGACGTGACGGTGCTGGATGTGATCGACTCGTTTGCCACCCGGACGCTGAGTGCCATCGCCCACATGCTCAAGCTGCGCGGCGCGGAAACCGTTATCGTTGGCATCCAGCCCGACGTGGCCTTTGCCATGGTGCAGCTGGGCTTGACGCTGGAAGGCGTCGGGACGGCGTTGGACTTGGAAGAGGGGCTAGCCTACCTTGACATAAAAACCAAGCGGAAGCCCGGAAATGAGCAATGAAGTCCAAACAGAGATTCGTTCCGCGGTTGACATCGTTGCTGCCCGTCAACAAGGGCGGACCCTTGCCCTTGAGTTGGGATTCAGTGGCACCGCGGTAACGCTCATTGCCGCGGCCATCTCGGAAGTCGCACGCAACATCGTCGATCACGCCAAAAAAGGCGTGGTCACGATGAGCGGTGTGAGCTCACGTCCCGGCGGGGGCAAGCATGGCATCCGGATCATCGCCCGGGATGAAGGCCCGGGAATTCCCGACGTGGCCCAGGCCATGCAATACGGTTACTCCACGCGAAAGGGCCTGGGCGTCGGCCTGCCCGGCGCCAAGTGGCTGATGGACGAATTTGAGATTGTTTCCCAAGTCGGAAAAGGGACGACCGTCACGATGATAAAATGGCTGCACTAAATGGAGCTAATGGAACCGCTTCCTTCCAACAATCTTCGCTTTATCGAATGGAACGTCGCCTCGCGGCCGTTGCCAGGAGAGCAAATGTCGGGCGATCTTCATCTCGTGCGACCACGCAACGACGGTGCGCTCGTGGCCGTGGTCGATGGCCTCGGTCATGGAAGCGAGGCAGCCGAGGCGGCGAGGAAGGCGATCGAAAGCCTCAATGCGCATCCGGAAGAATCCATCATTTCGCTGGTGCGACGCAGCCATGATGAATTGAAAGCAACCCGCGGCGTGGCCATGACGATTGCCCTGTTCAACCACCGGGAAAATACCGTCACGGCCCTGGGCATTGGCAATGTCGAAGCAGCGCTTTTGCGGGCCAACCCGGACGTCAATCCGCAGCATGAAAGCGTGCTGCTGCGGGGCGGCGTGGTCGGTTATCAACTGCCGGCCCTCCGCGCGACCGTGTTTCCCATGTATCCGGGCGACTTGATGGTCTTTGCCACGGATGGCATCCGGAGCGATTTTGCCACGAAGATAAATTTTTCAGAATCGCCGCAGCGCCTGGCGGAACGCATCCTCGATCAGGATTTTCGCGGGATCGATGACGCCTTGGTGCTGGCCATACGCTATGCGGGGGCTTCCCCATGACCAAGCTTTGGTCCAGTCTGCTCAAAAAGTATCAGAAAATCCTTCACGCCTTCCTCGTGCGGGAAGACGAGGAGCCGTTGCAAAAGGCCTACGACCTCGGCCGTTACGCCCTCAGTCGCGGTTTAGGGGTGCTCGACATGGTCCGCCTGAATCACGAGACGTTGATTCAGCTGCTTGCCTTTGCTGAAACCCCGGCCGCGGCGGTGGAGCGCGCCGCAGCGGTTGAAGTATTCCTGTTGGAGACACTGTCGCCGTTTGAGGTGGCGCATCTCGGGTTTCGGAGGGCCTGGAAGCGGCTGCGGCAGCTCAATGAAACGCTGGGACGCCGCAACGACGCCCTCGCGGCCATCAATAAAAAACTCCAAAAGGAAATCACCGAGCGGCGAAGGGCGGAGAAGGCCTTGCGCAAAAGCAAGGAGCATTACGAACAACTGTTCGAACAGGCCCATGAGATGGAAAAGAACCTGCGCCAGCTTTCCAACCAGTTGCTTTCGGTGCAGGAGGAGGAGCGCAAGCACATCAGTCGCGAATTGCATGACGAGATCGGCCAGGCGCTCACCGCGGCCAATGTCAGTATTGCCATGCTCAAGAAACATGGCGGCCATGACCCGGCGTTCACCAGGAAAGTCGCGGTCGCGCAAAAGTTGCTGGAGCAGAGCATGGAGACGGTCCATCGCTTTGCCCGGGAGTTGCGCCCGCCGATGCTCGATTGCCTCGGCCTCCACGCGGCGTTGCATTCCTATGGAAGAAACTTCAGCGAACGCACGGGCATCAAGACGATCCTGCGGTCCGGCGTGACGCTCGACCACCTCGACAGCCAGCAGGGCATTGTGCTTTATCGCGTGGCGCAGGAAAGCCTCACCAACGTTTTCAAGCACGCCCGCGCCACGCTTGTGCAAATCCGGTTTCGCCGCATCCCGCGGGGGATTTGCATGGAAATCAAGGACAACGGCCGGGCGTTTCGCATCCAGCAAAAGACCAACGGCCATGCGCCGCAGCGCCTGGGCCTGCTGGGCATGCAGGAGCGCGTCCGGCTCATCAATGGCGAGTTCGCCATTGAATCCCGGCCGGGGCAGGGCACGACGGTACGCGTGCGGATCCCCTTGCTTCCCGGCGGGAAATTCCCGGACAAGGGGAAGGGCACATCCCGGCGACTTCATGGTCTGAACGGCAATTCTTTAAAATAAATTATCATGAAAAAAATCCGTGTACTCCTGGCCGATGATCACACGATCGTGCGGCAGGGCTTGCGTTCCTTGCTTTCGGCCGAGCCGGATATTGAGGTGGTGGCCGAAGCCGAGGATGGCCGCCAAGCCGTGCGATTGGCCAACGAGGTCAAGCCTGACGTGGTGGTGATGGACATCGCCATGCCGCAGCTCAACGGGCTCGAGGCCACGCGACAGATCACCAAGGAAAAAATTCCCGCCAAGGTGCTCATCCTCTCGTCTTACAGCGACGACGAGTACATCCAGCAACTGACCGAGGCCGGCGCCACCGGCTATCTCATCAAGAAAACGGCCGCCAACGACCTGATCAACGCCATCCGTGAAGTCCACAAAGGTAATGCCTTTTACAGTCCCTGCATCTCGAAACGGCTGTTCGATTATTACCGTCAGTCAACTTTGGAAGGAAAGCCGGTCAAAAGGCACAACGAACAGTTTACCTCGCGTGAACTCGAGGTTTTGCAGCTCGTGGCTGAAGGCAAGGTCAACAAACAGATCGCCGCCGACCTTTGCATCAGCCCCAAAACGGTGGAAAAACACCGGCAGCAAGTAATGAACAAGTTGGACATCCACGATGTTGCCGGGCTCACCCGTTATGCCATCGCTCACGGCATCATCGAGAGCATGCCACGGCTGGTTTGACTTAAGAAGCCAGTTCAAAACACAAATGAGCATCGTTTGGCAGGTAGGGCGGGCGTCATTGGCAGAGGGCCTGTTGCCCCCAACGGGCCGAAACCAGCGTGGTCGGCTGAGGGCAGTCGCCCCTACCTTGAAGTTCCCAGCGCCGCTTCGACCGCCGTGCAAAGCGTGGCGATGCGTTGTTCGAGGGGCAGGGTTGACGGAGTCTCCAGCCCATAGCTGAGTTTCGTGTGGTGGGCGTGCAGATAGATGGATTCGGGCCACACCTCGCGTTTGGTGGGATCGCCTTTGGGGCGGATGATGCCGCCCCGGGCCGGCCGGCCATCGATTTGTTCCGCGAGTTCGATCGGGCAGCCGGCACTCACTTCCTCAATAATCGTTTCGGCGAGGCCCGGTCGCTGCGTCCGGTTTACCTCATAGAGATAAAATCCTTTGGCTTCCCAATCTTCATGCACGAGAATCGCGAGGTCGAAGCGCGGCTGGCGCTGCAGCCAGGCGACATGGGCGCGGATCTCCGCCGAGACGGGGTTGCGATAGTCGCGGTTGAGATCGATGCCGTCGGCGTTTTCGCGCGTGCCAAGCGCCAGCCCGACGGGGTTGAGCAGCGGGCAGATGAACCAGATGGCCCGTGCGTCGAAAAAACCGCACTCGAGCAACCGCAGCAACGCGAGCGGTGGCGCCGGCTCGTCGCCGTGGATGCCGGCCGAGAGGTAGATGCGCGGGCGCGGGCCGACCGTGCGCTTGGTCAGCGCCGAAAGCGGCCCGGAAGGCGTTTCGCCGAATTTCTCGACACGGAATCCGGCGGCATGGGCAGCGGCGCCTAAGCCCGCGGCGAGAGGCTCAAAGGCCGACGGCTTTTTAACAGGACTCACAGGAATGACTCTTTACTCGTCAGAAACACCATTTTTGGAGGTTTGTTCATTCCGGTCGCTTTAAAAGCGCGGTGGGATGTACGCGGAAAGTCACAAACGCCAATCGCCCGCTAATGGCTGGCGAGAAAATCCTGCGAGTACTCGTCCAGCGCTTCCGCATGCTTGAACGATTTCCGGATCATCCCGAGCGCCTTGGCTTCGAGTGATTCAATCATCTCGTCCGTGGTGCAAAAGATGTTGGCGATCTGTTTTGCCGTGATGTCCTTCCGGGCGTTCTTATCCGTCGAATAGAAGGCACAGTTTTTGGTGAGCCCGGCGGCCATCGATTCCTCGAAAGCGAAAGGGTAGGCCTGCGGCCATTCGGCCAGGCCGCCGAGCGCCCAGTCGATCTTTAAGGCCGGCCGGGCTATTTTACTCCCTGTAGATTTCTGCGTGGGATAATCCAGCAGGGCCTCGAGGCCGATATCCAAGGTGCGGCGGGCATTGATTCCCAAATGGGTCACACGTGCCACCGCCTTCAGGCCGAGGGGATTGGCATAGGCGGACAGCACGAGCCGGTTCAATTCACTCACGGAACAGCTTTGCGCCTCGCCGGCCTTTTTGATGAAAATATCCGCCGATGTCCCGGACAGCTGCGCCCAGGCGGAAAAGCATTCCGCAAGCACGGACTTGATCGCGACCCAGAGAAAAACACGGTTCTGCCGGTACTCTACCTTGGTCTGCTCTTCAATATCCCGGCTGGCGAGGTGTTGCTCGGTAAAAACTGTCGTGACCAACAACTCGCGCGCTTTCGTGCCGGATAGGGGCGTTGAAGCGTCCAAAGAATCCGGCTGGCCAGGTGAAGCTTTCACTGGGAGCGGAGCTAAGTAGAATATTGAGCGGTCAGGCGATCCGCCTGGCCTGAGACCCCCAGCGCGATAACCGTCTTCTGAATATCCTGTTCCCACTGGCTGGTGGCTTGGACGTCACGGAAATTCTCCCAGCAGGAGCAGAGGATGCGCA
>DASYOA010000221.1:0-3120 GCA_036008265.1 Opitutaceae bacterium | reverse complement strand
CGCGCGGACAAAGGCCGCGGCCACCGCCAGGAAGGGGACATCCCAATATCCATTTAAGGCAAAGCCGGATAAGGAAACTAACTTGGTTGTCAGGATGACATGTTCATTATGCGGGGTGAACAATACCGACCAAATGCTGTGCCCGCTGAAAAGCTTTAAAAACGTACTGTGACACTCCGCCACCCACTGGTCGTAGTACGGGAGCGGGCTGCCGGCGTACGAAAATACTGCCAGCCGTGTTCCCAGCACGAAAAAGGCCAGCGCCAGTTCCATCCACGCCCCAACGATTTTGTTCTTTGCCGCAGCGACAAGGGATCGCATATGATGATGTTGATAAATACCGGCTAATGGATCGCGGTCGAACCAATAGGCGAGGCCCGTCAGCCAACCGATCGTCGCGGGGCAAGCCGCCGGCGTCAGGATGGCAAAACCCGTTTTATTTTTTGGGAGGGTTTCCTTCTGGCGGATGGGAGCGGCGCACAGGAATGTTTCGCAGAAACCCGATGGCCCATATTGATGCCCCAAAGATGGCGCCCCCGACATGCGCCATGGTCGCGACGCGAACCGAGGGATCGTTGAATTGGATCATGCCGCCGCCGCTTCCATGCCGGCTCTTCGCTTCGACCACGATCTCCAAAACGTAGATGGCAAAAACGACGGGCCAGAACCAGTCGACCCAGTTTCGCTGCCAGCCCTGCAAGGCGAGGAAAACCAGCAGGCCGAAATTCACGGCAGAGAGGCCGCCGTAGCGAACCATGGTCGGGTCGCCCCAATACATCGTGACCGCAATCGCGAGCGGCATGCCAACGAGGCTGACGTAGCAGGCGACGGGATGCTGGCGCTCCAAAAGTCGCCCGAGAATCAGGAACAGTCCGGCGTCGGCGATAAAATGCGGCCATCCGAAATGCACGAGGTGGCCCGTCCAAAGGCGCCAGGTTTCGCCCTGGGACACGGCCGTGCGATCATAGATGAGGCGGGATTCCCAGCCGGGATTCAATTGAACCAGAATCGCGGCGATCGTCAGGACCAGGAACACCCAGGGGATTTTCTTGGGATCGAATATTTCCTTGAGGCTGCCGCGCACGGATTCGGCAAAGGAGGGTTTGGTTGGGCTCATGTAGAGAGGGACCCGCGTGGAAATTTTGCCTGCGATTGAAAGGTAGGGCTCGCTCCCCGAGCGGGCCGTGGCGCGTTGAGGGCAACGCGCCCTACCTCAATCCTTCCGCGTGGAGACTTCGATTACGTCGTGCGGGGCGGCTTCTTTCTGGCCGGCGGCGCTGACGCGGACGTAACGGGCCTTGGACCGGAGTTCGCAGAGGTTTTTTGCGCCGAGGTAGCCCATGCCGCTTTGGATGCCGCCGATGAGATCGGTGAGGACGTTGTCCACCGAGCCGGAAATTTCCTTGAGCGCCTCGATGCCCTCGGCCGTGAGCTTGCGCGTGAGGTCGGTTTTGTCCTGCCCGTAGCGGGCAGCGCTGCCGCTTTTCATCGCGGCGAGCGAACCCATGCCGCGGTATTGTTTGTAGAGCTTCCCGTTGATTTCCAAAATCTCGCCGGGCGCTTCGCGACAACCGGCGAAGAGTCCGCCGCAGATGACGGCGTCGGCGAGGGTGAGGGCCTTGACGATGTCGCCCGACTTGGTGATTCCGCCGTCGGCGAGGAGGCGGACGCCGCGTGCCGCGGCGGCCTTGCTCGCGACGTAAAGCGCGGTGAGCTGAGGGATGCCGACGCCCGCGACCATGCGCGTGGTGCAGATGGAGCCGGGCCCCTGGCCGACCTTGATGGTGTTCGCCCCGCAGTCGGCGAGAAACTCGACGCCGGCGGCGCTGGTGACATTGCCGGCGATGATGGTGAGCTTGGGATAGGCGTCGCGCACGAGGCGCACCATGTCGCCGACGCCGGCGGTGTGGCCGTGGGCGGTGGAGACGGCGACCGCGTCGATGTTTTCTTCGACGAGCTGGCCGACGTGGGCGAGGATTTTGTCGCGGTCGAGTTCGCCGGAGGGCTTGCGCACGGGGGCGAGCGCGGCGCCGACGGTGAGGCGAAAATGTTCATCGCGCGCGGGCTTGCGCAGGGATTTGGATTCACCGGTGATGCGTTCGACGTCGGAACTGGTGACGAGCCCGCGGAGGCGGCCGCTGTCATCGACGACCAGGATTTTGTGGAGGCCGACGTGCTCGGTAAAAAAGGCGTCGGCAACCTTGATGGGATCGCCCGACATTTTCTTGGCCGACACCGTGACGAGTTGCGCCCGGGGCGTCATGACATCGGCGATTTTTTTTGCGCGGTAGCGTTCCTTGACCACATTGCTGGAGAGCAGGCCGGCGAGCTTGCCTTGCGCATCCACGACGGGAAAGGTGCGAAATTCGAATTTGCGCTGCTCGATCATCGCCAGCACGTCGCCAATGAGCAGGTCGGGTTCAACTGTGATCGGATCCTGGATGAGACCGTGGATATGGTGCTTAACGCGGGCGACCTCCTCGACCTGGTTGGCCGGCGTCATGTTGTAATGGATCAGGCCGAGGCCGCCGTTGAGCGCCATGGCGATGGCCATGCGCGCCTCGGTGACCGTATCCATGTCGGACGAAATGACCGGGATCTGCAGGCGAAGCGTCTCGCTCAACTGAGTCGAGAGATCGGTATCGCGGGGCAAAATCTCCGAATGGAGCGTGGCGAGCGAGACGTCGTCGAAGGTCAGTGCGGTCGGGCGCGCAGCGGCGAAAAAAGCGTCAGCCGGCAGATAAAAACCGGCATCGATGCCGGGTGCGGTAGTCGTGGCAACCTTGGTCATAAGTTGCCATGAACGTAATAAGGTTCGGTCCAAAAAGAGCAAATGTTTTCTCGGGAAACGGGGGCTGGATCTGATTTGCGTGTGGAAGAGGCTTTATTCTCCGGCAGGAAATCGTTCTCTTACTCATTCTCGTAATCCGTCTCGATCCGAAGCTGAGGGAACGAGAACGATTAAGAGAAGGAGAATGATGGGGGCTTTTCAATTCAACTATCGTCGCTATCGCCTGCCGTTGCGCACCACCGTGCACACGGCGCACGGCGTGCTTGTTGAACGCGAAGGCGTGATCGTGCGGCTGGAAGACAGAGACGGTAACGTTGGCCATGGTGAAG
>DASYOA010000220.1:0-3224 GCA_036008265.1 Opitutaceae bacterium | reverse complement strand
AAACTAAAGACGCCGGAATCCGCTGACGCTCCTTCCAGCTCCCAGCAGGAAGCCGCCTACGATGCCGAACTCGCCCGGCGTTTCAACGCCGGCGATGAATCCGCCTTTGTCGAAATCATGCAACGCTACCGCGGCAAGATCTACGGTCTCACGCTCAGCATGCTTCGCAACGCTTCCGATGCCGAGGAAATCACGCAGGACACATTCATTCGCGCTCATCGCGGGCTCGCCCGCTTCCGCGGCGATTCCTCGCTCTCCACTTGGCTCTATCGCATTGCGCTCAACCTCGCGCGCAACCGCTATTGGTATTTTTTCCGCCGCCGCCGCCAGGATTCCGTCTCCCTTGAGCGCAAGCTCGGCGACGACTCCGATGCGACCTTCGCGGATCTCATCGCCGCCGACACCCACGACCCGCTCCAGGAGGCCGCCACCGCGGAGTTCAGCGAACTCATCGCCAGTTGCATCGAGCGCCTCGATACCAAGCACCGCGAAATTCTCAATATGCGCAACGTTCTCAACCTCTCCTACGAGGATATTGCCCGCACCCTCTCCATCAACGTCGGCACCGTCAAAAGTCGCATCGCCCGCGCCCGCGAAAATCTCCGCACGCTCCTCAGCGAAACGTGTTCCGAATTCGCGCCCGACGCCGCTCCCGGCGATTACTTCATCCCGACGCGCACCGCTTATGGCCGGCCGGCCATCGCTTACGCGTAAACCAAGACCTCTCTTCGACCGACTACCTGCCGTGCCAGCGTCCCAACCGCTGGCACGGTGCACTTGCCTCACCACCCCTTATCCGGCCTGACGGCGATCCCTGCGCTCAATCCTTGCATCAACCAATAATTGAATACCCCTCCTGCACGCACGGTGTAGCAATCATCAATGCGTGAGGCCGCAAGGAACCCCGGCGAGGGACGTTTCAGGCCGGATCGCCATCCACCTTTGTGGGCGGGGTGCCCTCACCCCGCGATCGACCAGTCAACTTGGCGTGAGTTTCGCGATGGCCGCGCGCAGGCACGAGGGACACATGCAGTCGTGATTGCCGTCCGCCACCGGCCCGACCGGGGGCAAATCGTCGCACCAGCAATTTTCCCGGCCGGCCGCCGGCCCGCACAAAAACTCCGCGCCGCAACGCGCGCAGCGTTTGGTGCAGGAAGATTGGATGTGGTCGGAGGACATCTGGGTAGGGCTCGTTGCCCCGGCGGGCCGAAAGCCAACGGTCGGCTGAGGGCAGCCGACCCTACCTCGAAACTGCTCGAACGCATCGTCAGGACCCGTCCAGGCCACCAGGTCGGGATGGAAAAGATGGGCCAGCAATTCCGTCCCGTCCACCAGCCGCGGGCCGGGACGCGCAAAATAGGCGTTGGCATTCACCGCGAAGACGCGGCCGTTCCGGACGGCCGGCAGATCGGACCAGCCGGGATGCACGCCCAACTGCTTCACTTGCTCGACGGCCTTCCGCAGGCTGAAGCCGCACGGCATCACCACCAAAACCTCCGGCGCCCACCGCACGACGTCGGCCCAGGCGATGCGCACCGAGTCCGTGCCGCGGCGCGAAAGCGCATCCTCGCCGCCAGCGAGTTCGACCATCTCGGAAATCCAATGCCCGCTGCAATACAGCGGATCGACCCACTCCAGGCAGAAAACCCGCGGGCGCGCCGCCGCCCGGCAGGTCAGCGCCGAGATTTTTTTCAACCGCTCCTGGCCGGAGGCGATCAAGGCCTCGGCCACATCCGCCCGTCCGGTGGCCCGGCCCAATTCGCGCAGGTTGTCATTGACGCCCTTGAGCGATCGCGGCGTCAGCCACAGAATTCCCGGCGGCGGAGACATCGTCTTCAGCACCCGCGAAACTTCATTGCCGGAAGGCGCGCACACCTGGCAGAGGTTTTGCGTCAGGATCAGCGTCGGGGCCAGTTCCCGCAGCCGTTGTTCGTCGATCTGGTAAAGGCTCGCGCCCGTGCGCAGGCGCGCACTGACCGCGACGTCGATCTCGTGCAGGCTCATCGTTTCAAGCTCCAGCGCCGGGCGCACGACCACCGGCCTCGTGCGCACTTCCAGCGGATAATCGCATTCGTGGGAGATGCCGACCAGCCGGTCGCCCAGGCCCAGCGCACAGACCATCTCCGTCGCGGCCGGCAAAAACGAAACAATGCGCAATTCCATATTCATTCTTTAGAAACCGCGAATGGACGCGAATAAACGCGAATGTTGCGACGCTGAAGTTCAATCGCGGATCAGATTTCAACCCCTTGAAAGCCGTTAATGCATTTTACAGAAGGCAACAAAGAAAACAAAGCGGTTAAGGTCATCTTACACCAAATTTCCAGGCGTCACGTTTTTGCTTTTGGTGGCGGAGACCTAACAACGCTTCGTTACCTTGGTTGCCTTCTGTGAAAATATTCATCCGCGTCTATCCGCGCCATCCGCGGAAAGAAATTAAATCTCCGTTGCCGGCAGCAGATCGCAAAAGCAAAATCCGCCCCTCGTCACCACCTCGCCTTTTTCGATTTTCAGCGGGTGCTTGAAGATCGGCCCGGCAAAGACAAAGGTGTGAAACTCGCCGTTTTCGCCGCACGGATCGACCCTGGGCGGAAATTCGGCCAGCAGCGAGGCGGAGAAAAAACGCCCGGAAAACTTCGGATCCAGCTGCTTCGGGTCCACGCACACCAGGATGGCTTGAAAACCCATCCGGATAAAATCGCGCGCCAGTTGCGCGGTATCCAGGCCCCAAACCGGGTAGATCGCCTTCATGCCGATCTCACCGAGCATGCGGTCGCGATATTTCCTGATTTCCTCGAGAAAGAGGTCGCCGAACACGACGGTCGTGATCCCCTGGTTTTTGTAATCGAGCAGCGCGGCATTCATGGCCGCCTCATATTCCGCATTGGTGGCCCCGGGCGGGATCGTGACCTTGCGAAGAGGCAGGCCGAGCGCCGCGGCCTGCTGGTCAAGCAAAGCACAGCGCACGCCGTGCATGCTGATGCGGTCGTAGCCGGCAGTCACGGTGGTCAGCAACGCCACCACGTCGTAGCGACCGGAGGCCACGATTTCGCGCAAGGCCAGCGAGCTGTCCTTGCCCCCGCTCCAACAGACCAGCACCGGTTCTTTCATATCATTCCGGTATTTTCTGTTGTGGGCGGGGTGCCCTCACCCCGCATGTGGTGTCGGGCGTAAAGCCCGACCTACAATTTCGGATGTTCTGAACTTCAGGGTCCATAAGTGTT
>DASYOA010000219.1:0-1656 GCA_036008265.1 Opitutaceae bacterium | reverse complement strand
ACCGGTGATATTTATCCGGTCATCGCCCTCGCAGTCGCGCTGCGGCGCGCCGGCCACCATGTGCGTTTTGCCACGATTCCCATCTATCAGCGCGAGATCGAGGCCGCGGGCATTGAGTTTCTGCCGCTTTGTCCAAATTGGGAGCAGGCCGACCTCAGCTACTGGATGGGCCGCCTGCAAAAAATCCGCCTGCCACTTTACCAGCTCCGCGAAATCTACGTCGGCGCGCTGCCCTACATTACGGAAATGATCTCGCGCATGGACCAGGCGCTCGACGATGCCGACCTGCTCGTGTCGTCCTACCTGTTTCCAATGAACCGCAACATGGCCGAGCGCAAAGGGGTGCCGTTCGCGAGTTTCGCCTTCGCGCACCAGGCGATTCCCTCGCCCGATTATCCACCGGAAAACCTGGCCCTGCCCGCGTGGTTCCCTCGCCCGCTCCGCCGGCTGTGGAACCGCACGCTCTGGCGGGTGGGCAACGTCGCCGTGGACACCATCATCAACGGGACGGTGGCGGCGCCATTGCGGGCGACCGGCCTGCCCAAGGTGCGTAATTTTTTTTCGGAGCCGGCCAATCTCGTGCTCGTGGCCGTATCTGAAAACCTCATGCGGCCGCTGGCCGCGGAAATTCACCCGCGGTTTCGTTTTACCGGCTACTGTCGCTGGCAGGCACCGGAGGATGCCGCACTCGATGCGGACGTGACCGCCTTCACCGGTGGTGAACGCGTGCCCGTCCTGACCTTCGGCAGCATGGTTTACGACAACCGGCGCGCCGTCATGCGGCGGTTTGTCAAAAACTGGCCGCGCGGAAAAAAAATCATCATGCAAAGCGGCTGGGCCGAGTTTGCCGCGCCGCCCGAATGTCCCTATATCAAGATCGTCGGCAAAGTGTCGCACGACCAGCTCTTCCGCCACGCTTCGATGGTCGTCCACCATGGCGGCGCCGGCACGACGGCAAGCGTGCTTTATGCCGGCGTGCCACAGATCGTGGTGCCGCATATCGGTGACCAGGAGTTTTTTGGGCAGGAAGTCGAACGGCTCGGCTGCGGATTCCGGCTCGCAAGGAAAATCTGGCCGCAACAGCTCTATCTCGCGACGGAACGCATCACGGCCGATCCCACCTACCTGGCACGGGCGCGCGAGGCCCGCGAAATTCTGCTGAAGGAAGACGGTCCGGCGCGAGCCGTCGCCGAGCTGGAAAGCTTCGTCGCCGAAATCAAGGCGACCGCGCAACGACCCGTGATATTGGCACCCGGCCAGGTCGCCCGGGCGTAGGCAATTGGTAGTTGGCAATTGGCCGTTTGGATTTCGTGCAGATGAACGGCTTTAGAGCACATCAGATATTGTGCACCATAAGCTAAATGCTTCTAAGGGTGAAGCAGGAGCCATAAAAAAATCCTGGTTTCTTAATCAAATCCGCTTTTGCTTTCATCCTCCATTGGCATTGAACAATGGACTATGATCGTGGTCATTGATCATTCGGAATTCGTCATTCTCCATTCGTCATTTATCCTCTTCCCATGCTCACGTCCCGCCGCGATTACGTCCTGCGCCTGATCGATGAGGTCGGCGAATTGCTCGACCGGGTTATTTTTCAACGGACCAAAAGCCGCCCCCAGGATGCCCTGCAATCCGTGGTGCAGGCCTGCGAACGGT
>DASYOA010000218.1:0-4053 GCA_036008265.1 Opitutaceae bacterium | reverse complement strand
GACGACGACCTCGCCGCGCTCGGGGCCACGCTCGGCCGAACCGCACGCGTCATCATCGCCAACGAGCCGGCGCGCGGGCGATTTTTCCAATTCCTGGCCCGGAGGGCCAATTCATTGATCGGCGCCAACCATGTCACGCTTCACGATGCGCATGTCAGCATCGCCGCGGGTTTCCGCGGCGACGAACTGCTCCGCGCGCTCGGCCTCGATGAAAAAATTTGGGCCTGGCGCCGCACCACCACCCTCCGCGGCGCATATCGCCTGATCGCGCAGCGCAAATGAAATTCCCGATCGAAATCATTGGCGGCGGCCTCTCCGGCCTCGCCCTCGGCGCGGCCCTGCGGCGCGAGGACATGCCCGTGACAATTTTTGAAGCGGGTGATTACCCGCGGCACCGCGTGTGCGGTGAATTTATCACCGGCCTTGACGAAAAAACCATCGCCCGCCTCGGCCTTGCGCCCTTCCTCGCCGATGCGACGCGCCATCATCGCGTGGCGTGGTGCCTGCGGGGTGCGCCGATGCGCATTCAGACCCTGCCCTCGCCCGCACTCGGCCTGAGCCGCCACGCGCTTGACGCGCGGCTGGCCGAAGAGTTTGTCCGCCTCGGCGGTGAATTGTGCACCCATGCGCGCGTGGCCGATGACGCCGCTCCGCCCGGGCGCGTTTTTGCGACGGGCCGCCGCCGCGGCCGGCCGGCCTGGCTCGGCTTGAAATTCCATGTGCGCGGCCTCGCGCTGGCGGCCGATCTTGAGGTGCATCTCGGCCAAAGGGCTTACGTCGGCCTCTCGCCGGTCGAGGACGGAGTCATCAACGTCTGCGGGCTTTTTCATCTCCGCGCCGACGTGCGCGGCGAACACTCGGCGCTGCTGCTCGCGCACCTGCGCGCCGCCGGGCTCAACGCGCTGGCCGGGCGGCTCGAAAGCGCTGAAATCGATGAGTCGTCCTTCACCGCGGTCGCCGGCCTGCGCTTCGACCGCAGCCCGCCAGCCACCGACCGCATCGTGCTCGGCGACGCCTTTGCGATGATTCCGCCCTTTACCGGCAACGGCATGGCCATGGCTTTCCAGAGCGCCGAGCTCGCGCTCGATCCGCTGCTCGCCTACGCGCGCGGCGAGGCCGGCTGGCCCGCGACCTGCCGCGCCGTGCACACCCGCCTGTGCCGGCGCTTCCGGTTGCGGCTGACGTCGGCCAACGCCCTGCACGCGTTTCTTTTTTCGCCGCGCCACCAGCGCTGGCTTTTTGCCCTCAACCAAGCGCGACTATTGCCCCTGCGCCCGCTCTACCACGCACTGCACTGAGCCGCGCGATTCAACCCACGCACGCAAATCACAAAACGCCAAAGGACCAAATTCCAACGAAACCCCAACCCGCAAAATTCCAACGCCCAACGGGGCGCTGACTTTTGTGATTTGGCCCTTTGGTGTTTGGGATTTCTATTTAAAATGTATCTTCACGGCCTCGCCACCGCCAATCCACCCGCGAAATTCAGCCAGCAAGAGTGCTGGGAAATCGCCCGGCACTCGCCGGCCGTCAAACGCCTCGACGAACGGGCTCAGTTCATCCTGCAAAAAGTGCTCACCGGCGAGAATGGCATCGCCATGCGGCATTTTGCGATCAGCGGGCTCGACCAGATTCTTGAGCTGAATGCCGACCAGCTCAACGCCGCCTTTCGCGTCGAGGCGCCCAAGCTCGCGCTCGCCGCGCTCCGGTCCGCGCTTGAACAGTCGGGTGTGCGACCGGCGGGCCTCGACGCCTTGCTCATCTGCACCTGCACCGGATACCTCTGTCCCGGCCTCACCAGTTACGTCGCCGAGGAGCTCGGTCTGCGCACCGATGCATGGCTGCAGGATCTCGTCGGCCTCGGCTGCGGCGCGGCCATCCCAATGCTGCGCGCCGCGGGCCATGTGCTCGCCGCGCAACCGGGAGCGACGGTCGCCTGCGTCGCGGTTGAAGTGTGCTCGGCAGCTTCCTACCTCGACAACGACCCCGGCGTGATCATCAGCGCCTGCCTGTTTGGCGACGGCGCGGCCGCCACCGTCTGGCGGGCCACGCCGGGTCCGAACCATTTGCGTTGTTTTGAATTCAATACGCTGCATTGGCCGGCTGAACGCGACCGGCTGCGTTTCGAAATGCGCGATGGAAAATTGCGCAACCTGCTCCACCGCTCCGTGCCCGATGTCGCTGCGCGCAGCGTCGCGCAGCTGTGGAGCCAGCGCGGCCCGCGACCGGTGAAAAAAATCCTCTCCCACGCCGGCGGGCGCGACGTGCTGACCGCGATCGAGGCCGCCGTGCCGGGCTATCCGCTCGCCGAGAGCGCGCACGTGTTGCGCAACTGCGGCAATATGAGCAGCCCGTCGGTGCTCTTCGCCCTCGCTGAGGCGCTGCGCGGTGGCCCGCCCGGGGCGGACGGCGATTTCTGGCTCGTGAGCTTTGGCGCAGGCTACAGCGCGCATTGCTGCCGCATCAGCGGCAGCAATGCGCGCTGAATTTCAGATTTCAAATTACAGATTTCAGAGGTCTATTTGAGATTTGAAATCTGAAATCTGAAATTGGAGAGTGGGCGATGCCCACTCTCCCCGAACTCGTCGATTATTGCGACCAGCGCACGCGCCGTCCGGCGTTCAAGGACATGCCCGGCGCTTTCAACGGCCTGCAGGTGGCCAATGACGGCCGCGTCACCAAAATCGGCGCAGCGGTGGACGCGGGACTCGTGCCGTTCCAGAAGGCCGTGGCCGCCGGCGTGGATTTTCTCATCGTGCACCATGGCATGTATTGGGACATGCCGCGGCCGCTCACCGGCCCGGTTTACGAGCGCGTGGCCACGCTCGTGCGCGGCAACTGCGCCCTTTATTCGAACCATCTGCCACTCGACGCCCACCCGGAAATCGGCAACAATGCCGTGCTCGCACGCCAGCTCGGGCTGACGCCGGCGCGGGGGTTTTTGCTGCGCGAAGGTGAAGCCATCGGCCTGATCGCAACCGGCGCGCCGGACCGCGCCGGGCTGCGCGCGAAACTGGAAAAACTTTATCCACGGGTGATCGCGCTCGAGTTTGGTTCGGCCCAGCCGGCGCAAATCGGGCTGTGCAGCGGCAGCGGCAACAGCGCAGTGCCCGAGCTCTCGCGCGAAGGCCTGGACACGCTGGTGACAGGGGAGCTGCGCGAGGAATGGTTCAACGCCGCGCAGGAGCAGCGGCTCAACCTCTACCTGTGCGGCCATTACGCGACTGAGGTGCACGGCGTAAAAGCGCTCGCCGCGGAATTGGGTGCAAAGTTTGGTTTGCCGTGGGAGTTCATCGCGACTGAGAATCCCCTCTGACCTTTTAATTAGGAAACCCGGAAACCAGGAATTTTGATTTTCATTTCCAGGCTTCCTGGCTTCTTAATTCTCATCCATGAAACGCATCGCCATCCTCAACGGCCCCAATCTCGACCGGCTCGGCCTGCGCGAGCCAGAGATTTACGGCCGCACCACGCTCGCCGGCCTCGAGGCCGAATTGCGCAAGGAATTCGGTTCGGCAGCGGAATTGGAGTTTTTCCAGTCGAACCACGAGGGCGCGCTCATCGACAAGATCGCCGCGCTGGCCGACGCGAAAGCCGCCGGCCTCGTCATCAATCCGGGGGCGTTCACGCACACCAGCGTGGCGCTGCGCGACGCGCTGCTGGGCGCCAAGCTGCCGGCCGTCGAGGTGCACATCTCGAACATCTACCAGCGCGAGGAGTTCCGCCACAACTCACTCACCGCACCGGCGTGCCTCGCGGTCATCAGCGGCCTCGGCCTCGAAGGCTATCACGCCGCCGTGCGGTTTTTATTGAAGCGCTGAGATGGCTGAAGCTCTTTTCACGAGCGCACCGGGCGAAACTTGGTGCGCCTGCCACACCAAGCCGCGGTGCGAAAAAAAATTCGCCGGGCTGATGAGCGCCGAGCGCTTCGTGCATTACCTGCCGCTCGTCCCGAGCGTGCGCCGTTACCAGAACCAGACGAAGCGTTTCACCAAGCCGCTTTTTCCCAGTTACGTGTTTGTGCGCATGGCGCCGGAAAAGCGGGCGCGCGTC
>DASYOA010000217.1:0-2782 GCA_036008265.1 Opitutaceae bacterium | reverse complement strand
GTGGTGGCAATTCACGGTGCGCGCAGTCGAATTGCGCCATCGCGGCAGCCACCTCGGCATCATCTGGGCCGTGCTCAATCCGTTGCTTTCGCTTGGGCTTTATATGTTCGTGTTTGGGGTGATTTTTAAAATCAAGTTTGGGGCGCTGCCCCAGGAGAGCTCCGTCGATATCGCGCTCGCCATATTTTTAGGCCTCATCTTGTTCCACGTCACCGCCGAGACGTTGGGGATCGGGCCCACCATCATCGTGGGCAATCCGAATCTCGTCAAAAAAGTCGTCTTCCCGCTCGAGGTGCTGCCGCTCGCGCAAATCAGCTCATTCTGGTTTCATCTGCTGATCAGCCTGGGGCTGCTGTTATTTGGCATCGTGGTGCTGGGCCGCGGCCTCACCGTAACCGGGCTGCTTTGGCTCCCGGTCGTGCTGCTGCCCCATTTGTTGCTGACCACCGGCCTCTGCTGGTTCCTGGCCGCGCTTGGCGTGTTCTTCCGCGATATCAACCAGGTGATTCAATTCGTTTCACAAATCATCCTGTGGGCCAGCGCCATTTTTTATCCCCTCAGCAGGTTCCAGGGATCCGCGATCATCTGGAACGTGTTAAAATGGAACCCGCTCCTGCAGACCGTGCAGCTCGCGCGCTGCGCGCTACTCTGGCACCTGCCGATCGACCTTCGCTGGCTCGCCTATACCTACGCCGTGGGCGCGGCCGCATTTTTGGCCGGCAGCTGGTTTTTCAAGAAAACCCAGTCCGCCTTCGCGGATGTGCTCTGACCGGCTGCCAAATCACAAACGCCCATGCCCAAACGCCAAAAAAACCTGGAAATTAAATCGTCAACTTTGGCGCGAATAACAGCAGAAACAAGAAGTGACGAAAGCAGAACGGTTAGCTACCAACTACCAATTACAAACTACTAAATCCTTTTGTGTCCGACCCCATCATCATCGCTGAAAATATTTCCAAAGCGTACCGCATTTGGAAGTCGCCGGCTGACCGCCTGAAAAGCCCGTTTATCGCCGGCGCCGCCAGCATGCTGCCGAAGGATTCCCCGCCGCAGCGCGCCCTGCACCGGCACGCCACCCGCGGCTGGCGCGATTTCTACGCGCTGCGCGACCTCTCCCTCACCGTGCGCCGCGGCGAAGCCATTGGCATCATCGGCCGCAACGGTTCGGGCAAAAGCACCCTGCTGCAGATCATCGCCGGCACCCTCCAGCCGACCGAGGGCCGGATCGAGACCCGCGGCCGCGTGGCGGCTTTGCTGGAGCTCGGCGCCGGCTTTAGTCCCGAGTTTACCGGCCGCGAAAATGTTTATCTCAACGCCGCCATCCTCGGCTTCACGCGCAAGGAAGTGGACGCTCGATTTGATAACATCACGGCTTACGCCGAAATCGGGGATTTCATCGACCAGCCGGTCAAGACTTACAGCAGCGGCATGGTCGTGCGGCTCGCCTTTGCCGTGGCCGTGAACGTCGATCCCGACATCCTTATCATTGATGAAGCGCTCAGCGTCGGTGACGCCCGGTTTCAACTCAAATGCGCCCGCACCATCGACCGCTTCATTGCGAAAGGCGTCACGCTGTTGTTCGTCTCGCACGATGCTTCCCTGGTCAAACGGTTGTGCAACCACGCGGTGTTGCTCGAGCACGGCTCCGTCGTTTACGCGGGCAAACCGAACGACGTGGTCAACTTGTACTCGAAGCTCACCATCGAGGGAAATTCCGTGGATTCCTTGAAAGCCGACATTGCGGCCTTGCAGTCGGCCCAGGCTATCCACGCGGCCCAAGCCGGGACATCGCCGTTATCGCCCAAGGCCGCCACGCCAGTCGCCGGCGCGCAGGCCAACGGCGACGCACCGGTTAAACAAGCAGAGGAGCTTTTGGCCGACGAACGGTCGCACGTTCAGCTCAGCGGCCAGGAATTTGCCTACGGTGGAGAGTTGGGACGAATCCGTTCGATCACCGTTTTGGACGTCGCCCGCAAGGCCCGCACGTGGTTTACCACCGGTGAGCGCATCGTTGTGCGCATGGTGGTCGAAGTCGACGACGACTGCCCCGAGCCCATCTTCGCCCTCACCGTCAAAAACACCGCCGGCACGGAAATCTACGGCACCAACACCCTTTTCAGCAAACAACCCGCTCCGGCAATGAAAGCCGGAGAACAACACGAAGTGGACTTCACCTTCGACCTCGATCTCATGCCCGGCCACTACTTTCTTTCCTTCGGCTTCATCCATTTCGTCGGCGAGAAACTGGTCGTGTTGCAACGACGCTACGACGCCATCAACATCGAGGTCCATGGCCTGGACCAGACCTTTGGCATCGCGAACCTCAAGGCGGCCATCACCTCGCGACCAGTAGCCTCCAAGACAGGTTAGCTAACCGCAGATGACCACAGATTCGGATTCATACAGTTGGACCACTGATGAACACTTATAAGCACTTATTTTTAGCACGGATTGTCCGATGTCGCCTGCGGCTCGGTACACGGATGATCACGGATTCAATCCTTTTTTTAACCGCGAATGGACGCTAATGAACGCTAATCGGATACCGCGGACTGCCCCGGATATGAATTGGCTGCGGAAAACGCCTGTAGGCCTGCGGCCGTGTGCCGCGGTAGCGGCACAGTTTTCCAGCAGCCTATCAGCATCCATCAGTGTAAATAAGTGGTTTCAAAAAGATCGACCGTTTCCGTTTTGCTTTTCGCTCTGTGTCCTTTGTGTCTTTGTGGTGAAGGTTTGGGTTCCGAAGTCCGAATCAAATACTAAATCCAAACTACCAATTACT
>DASYOA010000216.1:0-2254 GCA_036008265.1 Opitutaceae bacterium | reverse complement strand
TGAGGAAGTTGAAAAACCCCTCGGTGCGCGCGACTGAGCCGTCGTCGCCCTCGACCTTCAGCCAGTCCTCGCGTGTGACGAGCCGCACGCCCAAGGCCCGCTCCGCGAGTTGCAGGTTTTCGTCGCGTCCGCCGTAAAGCTGGCTGAGGTGGCGAGGGCTGGGAAAATGCAGGGTTTTGGTGGGCACGTGGAGAAAAGCGGGAAATCGGAAAAGCGGAAATCGGGAAACGGTCAGCGAGGAGGTGATTTTGTTTTTCGCTTTCCGCTTTTCGGCTTTCCCGCTTTTCCGGTCAGTCGTTCCCAAGTGGCCTCGAGCGCCTGCGGGAGAACACGCGTCTGGCCGAGCACGGGCATGAAGTTGTTGTCGCCGTTCCAGCGCGGCACGATGTGCCCGTGAAGATGGGGGATGCTTCCACCGGCGGTCGAACCAACGTTAAAACCGATGTTGAAACCATCCGGCTTGAGTGCGGTGCGCAGGAGCGCCTGGGCGGTGATGATGATATCCATCAAATCGGTCCGCTCGGCGGCGTTGAGTTCCCCAAGTTCGACCACTTCGCGGAAGGGAACGGCGAGGAGGTGGCCGGGATTGTAAGGATAGCGGTTGAGCACGAGGTAGCTCAACGACGAACGATGGACAATGAGGGCGGCGCGGTCATCGCCCAGCGCGGGCAGCTCGGTGAATGGCTTCTTCGTGGCCGGATAGCGTGGCGCCTCGATGTAGTCCATCCGCCAGTAAGGGTGGAGCTGCTGCATGGTCAAAGGTTGGCGATTAGAGACAGGCGCCCGTCCAAAGTCAAAGCCGGCTTGTGCGGGGTTGTGGTTTGTAAAATTCCCGTTGCGGTCTGTGGCGAGAGGCCTCCATTACAAGATAGTATGCAAAATCGTCGCATTGCCATCACCGGCCTTGGCGCAGTCACGCCGCTGGCTAACTCCGCGCCTGCCACCTGGGCTGCACTGATCGCGGGCCGCAGCGGCATTGCGCGCATCACCCACTTTGACCCGACGGGCTGCACCGCGCAAATCGCCGGTGAGGTGAAAAATTTCGAGCCGGCGGCGGTGTTGCCCCAACCGTTGCACCCGCGCGGACCGCAGTGTCAGCCGCTGGTCACGGCCATCGCGCCAAAAGAAGTAAAAAAGCTCGGCCGCTTCACGCACCTCGGCATTGCGGCCGCCATCGAAGCCTACACCGATTCGGGCCTTGATGCGGTGCGCGCCACGCTGCCACCGGAGCGCATGGGCGTGAACCTCGGCGTGGGCCTTGGCGGCCTGCCGGAAATCGTGGCGATGCACGAGACCTGGCGCGAGGGCGGCTACCGGAAGATCTCGCCGTTTTTCATTTTGCAGACCGCGCCGAACATCCTGGCGGGCCAGGTCGCCATCGAGCTGGATTTTCGCGGATCCAACATGAGCATTGGGTCGGCTTGTGCCACGAGCGGCCACTCCCTGGGCGAGGCGGCGCGTACCATCCAGCGCGGGGAGGCCGACGTGATGATCGCGGGCGGCGCGGAAGCGGTCGTGACGCCGCTGGCCGTGGGCGCGTTCGCGCAGATGAAGGCGCTTTCGACGCGCAACGACGCGCCGGAGAAGGCCTCGCGGCCTTACGACGCCGATCGCGACGGTTTCGTGCTGGGCGAGGGGGCGGTGGTCTTTGTGCTCGAGGAACTGGAACACGCCAAAAAACGCGGCGCGCGCATCTATGCCGAGCTGCAGGGTTACGGGGCGACGGCCGACGCACATCATCTCTCTTCGCTCGCACCCGAGGCCGAAGGTTCGCGTCGCGCGATGCAACTCGCGCTCAACGACGCCCGGCTCGCGCCGGAAAAGATCGGTTACGTTTCCGCCCATGCCACGAGTACACCGGGCGGCGACGGCGAGGAAGCGGCCGCCATTGCGCGCCTTTTTGCGGCGGGAAAAAACCAGCTGCACGTCAGCGCGGTGAAATCAATGACCGGGCACCTGCTCGGTGCGGCGGGCGCGCTGGGCGCATTTGCCGCGGTGCTCGCGATTCACCACGGCGTCGTGCCGCCGACGATCAACCTGGATAATCTCGATCCAGCCTGTGCCGCGCTCGGGCTAAATTTCACGCCCCGCACGGCCGCGGAGAAGCGCGTCGATTTTGCGCTGGCCAACAGTTTTGGCTTTGGCGGCACCAACGCCTCGCTCGTGGTCGGGCGGGTGTGAAACCGAAAATCGTTCTCATTCTCGTACTCGTTCTCGTAATCTTACTCCTTCTCCGAATCAACCCGGGGCCGCT
>DASYOA010000215.1:0-2897 GCA_036008265.1 Opitutaceae bacterium | reverse complement strand
CATCCTCGCGGTGATTTTTTCCTTCGTCAGCGTCTGGTTTAAAGCTTTTCTCAATGGCGCCCCCGTCGGAATCCTCAAGCTCTTCGCGATGCGTTTCGGCGGCGTGCCCTATGGCCTCGTGGTCGAGTGCCGCATCAATGCCGTCAAGTCCGGCATCAGCCTCACCACGGACCAGATCTCCGCGCAGTACCTCGCGGGCGGCAATGTCGTGGCCACCGTGCAGGCGCTGATCGCGGCGCAAAAGGCCGGCCTCAAGCTCGATTGGGACCATGCGTGTGCGATCGACCTCGCGACCAAAGGCTCGGAGAAATCCGTCCTCGAGGCCGTGCGCACATCCGTCGACCCGAAGGTGATCGATTGCCCGAATCCCGCCAGCGGGCGCACGACGATCGACGGCGTGGCCAAGGACGGCATCCAGGTGAAGGTGAAGGCGCGCGTGACCGTGCGCACGCACCTCGAGCGCTTCGTCGGTGGCGCGAAGGAAGAGACGATCATCGCCCGCGTGGGCGAGGGCATCGTCTCCACCATCGGCTCGGCCGACAATTACAAGAAGGTGCTCGAGTCGCCGGACAGCATTTCCAAGACGGTGCTCGCGCGCGGTCTCGACGTGGGCTCGGCCTTCGAGATTTTGTCGATCGACATCGCCGACGTGGACGTGGGCGAAAATGTCGGCGCCAAATTGCAGCAGGCGCAGGCCGAGGCGAACAAAAGCATCGCGCAGGCGCAGGCCGAGATCCGCCGCGCGGCCGCGGTGGCGGTCGAGCAGGAGATGAAGGCGCGCGTGCAGGAGATGCAGGCCAAGGTCGTCGAGGCGCAGGCCCAGGTCCCGCTCGCGATGGCCGAGGCGTTCCGCAGCGGCCGGCTCGGCGTGATGGATTATTACAAGATGCAAAATATCCAGGCCGATACGTCCATGCGGACGAGCATCGCCAATCCCGACGAGAAAAAATGAGGCGTTATGGACTGGATCATCAACCATCTGTTTATCGTCGTCTTTGTCGCCATCGGGGTGGCGAACATGCTGGCAAAGGCTAAGCGGGCGGGCGCGCAGCCCCGCCCGCCGCAGCCGGCGCGTAGTTCCCTTGATCCCGACACGGCGGAGCGCACCCGCCGCGTGCAGGAAGAAATCCGCCGCAAGATCGCCGAACGCTCGGGCCGCCTGCCAATGCCTCCGCCGACCGTGGCCCCCTCGCCGTCGGCCGGGCCGCCCGCCCGGAATATTTTTCAAGAACTGGCGCGGCAGATGGCGGAAGCCAAGAGGATCGCGGAGATGCAACAACGTGCGCAGGCCGCCGCCGAGGCCCAGGCCCAGCAGCGGATGGAAGACGAACAGAAATCCAGGGAGCTGGCCGAAGCCCAGCAGCTGGCGGAGGCCCAGCGCACACTGCAGGGACAACAATCGATGGTGACTGATGGCGCGACTGACCTGAAAGCGCCCGGCGTAATCGCCCGCGATAAATTACTGGCGGATCTGCGCGAGCCGGACAGCCTGCGGCGCGCGTGGGTGCTGCGCGAAATCCTCGGCGAGCCCGTGGGGCTGCGGTGAGGCGCCTTGAACATCCAACACTCAACATCGAACGTCCAACATCCAGGTTCAGACTACCTAAAACCAGTGGCCCCGACCCAAAACGACAACCGTTTCTATAAAACTGCGCTTAACTTTGCCGGTATTAAGAGTTCGAAACCCAACTTCGATGTTGGATGTTGAGTGTTGGACGTTGGATGTTCGCGCATCGAGTGATGCGCTGCGGCGCATCACTCGATGCGCGCCCGGTCGTAGCCGGTCGTGGGCATGCCGTAGATCCGGCCGTTGATTTCGATCTGCAGATTTTTGCCTGCGGTATAGGTGATGAAAATGGCGCCGCGCTTGACGATGGGGATGCGATCGCCGGTGGCGAGGGTGCCGCGGTAAATGATTCTGCCGTCCATTTCCTGTTTCACCTGGACGTCCACCGGCCCGAGCGCGGTGAGCATGATGGTTTGATCGGGAACCGGCTGGGGCGCGGCGGTGATCTCACCGGTGATGACGGTGGATTGGGTTTTTTTCGCGGTGGTGAAGAAAACCTCTTTTACGCCCCAGCTGAGGAGCACAATGAGCAGCGCGGCGATAATGATGATGAAGGCAAATTTTATAATGACATCGAGCGGGATGCCGGGGCTCGGCAGGTTGTTGCGAAAAGGCTGGGGCATGCGGCGCGGCGGCTGCGGCTCGGGCGCGGCGGTGTCTTCGGCAGGTGCGGGTTGCGCCTCGGCCGCGGTGGCCGAGGGACCTGAGGCAACGGACAAATCCATGCGGCCATAGATTTCGCGGCTGGGCATGCGGGGGCCGGAGCGCGCGGCCGGGTGGCCCAGCGCGACGAAATCGGCGGTGATTTTGTCCACCGACAGCTTCAGGAAACTGGCGTAGGTGCGGAGAAAGCCGCGCACATAAATCTCGGGCAGATTGAGGTCGTACTGGTTGCTCTCGAATTTGAGCAGGTAGTCCCCGCGGATTTTGGTGGCCTCCGCGGCTTCGCGCAGGGAGATGCCTTTGCGCTTGCGCGCTTCCTCGAGGCGTTCGCCAATGGTCTGCATGAATTCCAGTTAGGGGAAAAAGCGGGAAGAGGGAAGGAGGAACTTAAGGTTCACGGTTCACCGTTATCGGTTCACGGCTTGTAGAATAGAGCATCTCAACCGTGAACCGTGAACGGATAACCGTGAGCTTTTCATAGTTTGTCCAAATCCGCCAGGATTTCGCGGGGGCTGGAGCCGTTCTCGGGGCCGACGATGCCCTTTTCTTCCATGATTTCCATGATGCGGGCGGCGCGATTGTAGCCGATGCGCAGGCGGCGCTGCAGCATCGAGGTGGAGGCGCGGCGGGTGGTCTTGAGGACGTCAACCGCCTGCTTGAAGAGCTC
>DASYOA010000214.1:0-3046 GCA_036008265.1 Opitutaceae bacterium | reverse complement strand
GCGTATAAGTGATTAAAAGCTTCGGCTGGGGGATAAAAAACGCTCTTGGTTTTATCCGTGTCCATCCGCGTAATCCGCGGTTAAAAAACCTCCGCCGTGGAAACGATTTCACCCAGTCCCGCCCATCTTGCGCTCATCGCGCAACGCCGGGCCGACCTGCGCGTCGCGCTGGCGCGCGTGCTGCCGGCCAAGGCGCATTTTTTGTGCGAAATCGGCAGCGGCCACGGACATTTTCTCACGGCCTACGCGGCGGCGCATCCCGGCGAATTGTGCATCGGCATCGATCTCATTGGCGAGCGCATCGCGCGCGCCACCCGCAAGCGCGACCGCGCCAAGCTGGCCAACCTTCATTTTTTCCATGCTGAAGCGCATGATTTTCTCGCCGCACTGCCGGCTGACGCCGGCATATGTGCAATTATTGTCCTTTTTCCCGATCCCTGGCCGAAGCGGCGGCATCACAAGAACCGTCTATTGCAACCAGCTTTCCTCGATGCGCTTGCGACGCGGGCGGGGCAGGGGGCACGCCTCTACTTTCGCACCGACCACCGCGGTTATTTCGCGCAGGCCACCGCGGTTCTCGCGGCGCATCCCTTGTGGCGGATCGATCCCGCCGCCCCTTGGATTTTTGAGACTGAAACGGTCTTCCAGGCCCGCGCTCCCACCTACCATTCGCTGGTCGCAGGGCGCGCCGCCGCGGTATAAGTTAGCCGCGGTTTACACGGGCAGCAGCTAATACCATGGCGGCTATTAGGCGGCATAATTTTCAGAGGTTGACGGGGCATGATGCGTTTGCCTAGTTCAACCCCTTTAAGGCCGAAGAAATCGGCCCGGTGCCGCCCCCATGTCACAGTTCAAAAAACTTCTCTCCCTCCCGCTCCTGCTCGCCGCCACGGCGGCGCCAGCGTTCGCGGCCGAGTCCGGAGTCGCACCGATGGCCGAGCCGCTGTTCCATGTTGGCCCGCTGCCGGTGACCAACAGCATGGTCACGAGCTGGATCGTCGCCTTGGTTTTTATCGTCGCTGTCCGGCTCGTCATCCGGAAACCAAAACTTGTTCCCTCGCGCGGCCAGGCCGTTGGGGAAAATTTGGTGGAAGGTATCCGCACCCTTATTTCGCCGATCGTTGGCCCGAAGGTGGCGCCCTATGCCTTCCCGCTGCTCATTTCGCTCTTCACCTTCATTCTTTTCCAAAACTGGAGCGGCCTGTTTCCCGGTGTCGGCACCGTCTATGTCCGCAGCCAGACCACGGGTGAATGGATGGAGTTTGTCCGTCCTGGCAACGCCGACATGAATGGCACCATCGCCCTCGCGCTCGTGGCGTTTATCTCATGGTTTTATTTCATTATGCGCTATGCGGGCCCGAAGTTCGTCCTCAAGGACATTTTTGGCAACAAGGCCAACAAGAAGGAAACCCCCGCAGTCATTTATTATCCGCTCTTTCTAATTTTCTTTGCCGCGGGCTTGATTGAGATCATTTCGATCTTCTTCCGTCCGGTTTCGCTCTCGTTTCGTCTTTTCGGTAATATTTTTGGCGGTGAAAACCTGATGCACGCCATGAGCGGCATTCAAAAGTGGGGTCTGCCGGCGCCATTCTACTTTCTCGAGCTGCTCATCGGTTTCGTCCAGGCGTTTGTCTTCATGCTGCTCGTCAGCGTTTATATCGGCCTCATCTGCAACCACGGCGACGGCCATCACGACGAGCCCGGTCACGACGGCCACGAAAAAGCCCCTCACTAAATTCCGATACTTTTCCGCCGGGACCGTGCCAAGCGTGCGGACGGCGGTCATCCAACCAACAAAAAACCAAACATCATGATCCACGTTATAGCTGATATCACAGGAAGCATTCAAGGCGGCCTCGGCTGCTTGGGCGCTGCAATCGGCGTAGGCCTTGTCGGCTTCAAAGCCGCTGAAGCCGTCGGCCGCAATCCCGGTGCCGCGACCCCGATTCTAGTCCAAGCCATCATCGGCATGGCCCTGGCTGAAGCCGTCGCGTTTTACGCGCTGTTCCTCGGCAAGTAATTCCCTCCTCACTTCCGCGCCGTTGCTCAGGCGGCGCGGACTATTTTTCCCGCCATGATCCCTCTCTTCCTCGCCCAAGCCACGGTACCTGCAACCGAAGCGGCCAGTGGCATTACCAAGCTGGTCAATGATTTTGGCATCAACCTGCCAGGCATTCTCGCGCAGATGGTCAGCTTCTGCGTCGTTGCATTCGTGCTCTGGCGTTTTGCCTTCAAGCCCGTCATCGCCACGCTCGACGAGCGGAAGCAGAAAATCGAATCCGGCCTCAAGTATGCCGAGGAGATGAAGGCCAAACTCGATGCCACCAAGCAGGAGAGCGCCGAGCTCATCAAAAAAGCCCAGCTCGAGTGCGCCAAGTTCATCGAGGAGGCCCGCAAGGCCGCCAAGGATTTCTCCGACCGCGAACAAAAAGCTGCCACCGAGCGCGCCAATGATATCGTGGCCAAGGCGCAGCAGGCCATCGAACTCGAGCACAAGAAAATGCTCGCCGACACGCGCGGTGAAATCGCCCGCCTCGTCGTAACCATCACCCAGCGCGTGCTCGCCAAGGAGCTCAACGACGCCGACCGCACCCGCTACAACGAGTCTGCCACCCGCGAACTCACCAGTGTCTGATGCCTCTCGCCTCCTACCTCTAGCCTCTCGCCTTTTCATATGGCCAAACCCGCCAAACAAGCCCAGCAGTTCGCCCGCCAGCTTTTCAAACTGAGCGTGGTGAATGGCGTGGTCACGGCCGAGCGCGTCGCGGGCGTCATGGAATATATGGAGAAGCACAAGCCGGCCAATCCGGTCATGGTGCTCAAGGCCTATTACCGGCTCATCGCCACCGAGCTCGCCAAGGGCGAGGCGATCGTCGAGCACGCCGGCACGATCACCGACGCCACCCTGGCCGCCATCGCTGCGGCGATGACGAAGAAATACGGCCGCGCCGTCACCGCCACCGCGAAACCAAATCCCGCGCTGCTTGCCGGCCTGCGCGTGCACGTCAGCGATGATGTTTACGAGTCGTCCGTCGCCGGCCAGCTC
>DASYOA010000213.1:0-2450 GCA_036008265.1 Opitutaceae bacterium | reverse complement strand
GAAGTCGGCTGCAGTGGCCTGGGCGGCGATCGCTTCTGCCACGGCTCGAAGGCGCAGCGACGCAAAGCCTTCGTTCCGCAGGAAGGCGAAGGCTGAAGCACGATCTTTGTGTATCCAGTCAACCAGGATCTTTGCTCGTTCCAGGTCTCGGACATCTGGGGAAGTGTTCGAGTTGATGGCCGCCAGACGAGAAGCATAAGGAGGAGCGGCTTCGTTTCCTGGGGCGGTGGGTTGGCCGCTCGGTTCGGTCGTTGCTGTCGATGGCGTTTGGACGTGTGAATGCGAAACCCGATAAATGCCAAAGCCGGCTGCCGCCAGACACACGAGCAATAAAGCGATAATCAACAGCCGCATGGTTGGAGTTTGCCTTCGGTTTTAGCGCAAAGACGGGACAAAGAAGGCATTTGAAGGTGGAGCGCGTCGTCCCTGACGCGCTCAAATGGAAGACCTGAAATGAACGCGTCGGGACGCCGCGTTCCACCTATGCCTAGTCACCGTGAACCTTGAACCGGGAACTTTGAACCTTGAACTTTCCCCTTACCTCGTGACGACAAACGCCGCCTTGAAGTCCACCGCGGTGGATTCGCCTTCGACGATGCGGGCGCGCACGTGCAGCTTGGCTTTGCCGTAGCGCTTGAGCGCCGCCTTGAATTCCTCGGTCGCGGCCTTGGCCGGGCGCTCGCAAATGGCCCGCAGGTCGCCGATCACCGGACGCCGGTAAGCGGCCGCGCTGTCCTTTACCACGATGCGCCACTCGGTCTTGTGCGCTTCGTTCTCGCTGCGCATCATCTCCCACACCACGCCGTAACCGGCGAGCGTGGCCAGCGCGACGAGGCTGCCGCCGAAAGCGGTGTTGAGTGAATTTTTGTTCTGCTCCTTGGGCGCGGCCAGCACCAGACTCTGCTCGTCGCTGACCTCGACGGTGACACCCATCGACTTCGCGAGGGGTATCATTTCATGCAGAAAGTGTTCGAAGACTGGAACCTTGACGGACTTCATCGGGCGGGACGTTGGACAAGAATTGTTCCGACGTCAAAGCCCGTTGCGTCGCTTTTTACGAAAATTATTTTTTGCCTCAAAATAGGTGAAAGCGCCCACTTGGCGGGCGGCATAATCAAGTTGGCCGTGCCCTCCATAGCTCGAAGAGCGAAGGAGGGATGTTGAGCGTTCGACGCAAGTCGTGGGCTTGCGCATCTGGGCCGGGCCAAGCAAGATGCCCTGCTGTGTCTGAGCCTTTTAACATCCTCGATCTTCGCCGGCAAAGTGGGGCGCGTGCTCGTCGCGTCCGTCGCTGGCGCCTCTTGCTAGTCATTGGCGTGATCCTGCTGGTGGGCCTGGGCATGGTGGCCGTCGCTTTCATCGCGCCGCCTTTCGTCAAGCGCCAGCTCGAGCATCGGCTGGCGGACACGCTCCATCGCGAGGTCACCATCCGCGATCTCCATCTCAACCCTTGGGTTCTTTCCACGACCATCGACGGCCTGGCGGTCAATGACCGCGCCGGCCGCCGGCTTTTCGGCTTCGAGCGACTTTATGTAAAATTCGGCTTCTGGTCGGTTTTTTCCGGTCCGTGGAATTTAAAGGAGGTTTCGCTCACGGCGCCCGTGGCCCGGCTCGAAATCAACCGGGACGGCACGCTCAATATCTCCGATCTGCTTGCACCGCCCGCGGCAAATTCCTCCGCGCCCGGAAAACCGCATCCGATCCGCATCGGCCAGCTCGCCGTGTCGCAGGCGCGCTTCACCTTTGTGGACCACAGCCGCGCGCAGGATTTTTCCACGGAGCTTGGCCCGCTGAGTTTTTCATTGGAGAATTTCTCCACCGTGCCGGTCGCGCCCGGCGCGCCCTACGAGTTCACGGCCTCGACCGAGTCCGGCGAGTCCTTGCACTGGCGTGGCACGCTTTCGGCCGACCCCTTGAGTTCCACCGGCGGGTTTGAGCTCGGTTCGATCGCGCTGAAAAAGTACGCGCCCTACCTGGCCGGCATGTTGCGCGGGGAGGTCCTGGCCGGCACGCTCGATGCCGCCGGCCGCTATGAAATCGATCTCAGCGCCCGGCCGTGCGTGATAAGAATGGGCGGGGGCGAATTGCATCTGCACGGCCTGCAACTCGCGCCGCCCGGTGCAACCGCACCGGCGATCGACCTGCCCGAGGTCGATCTCACCGGCCTCGAAGCCTCGCTCGCGCCGCTGAAAGTTTCCGCGACGAAGCTCGACGTCGCCGGCGGCAGCATCGCGCTGCAGCGCGATGCCGACGGCACGCTCAACCTCGCGAAAATCTTCGCGCCGCCCGCCGGCGCGCCACCGTCCCCGGCGTCGCCCGATGTCGCCCTCGCGATCCTCGAAGTTCGCGGCCTCGTCCTCACGCTTGACGATGCGCTGGCGCCGGGCCCGGCGCACAATGCCATGGCGCTCGATCTCCTGGCGCAGGGAATTTCGCTGGCCCCGGGAGCG
>DASYOA010000212.1:0-2987 GCA_036008265.1 Opitutaceae bacterium | reverse complement strand
TGGCCGGCAAAAGGGTCATACGGAGATCTATCGCGGCAGCGAATATACCGTCGATTTCCTGCCCAAGGTGAAGCTTGAGATCGCGGTGAGCGACGACATCGCGAGCAAGACGGTCGACACCATCGTGAAGGCGGCCAAGACCGGCAAAATCGGCGACGGCAAGGTGTTTGTGATCCCGCTCGAAGAAGTGGTGCGCATCCGTACCGACGAGCACGGCGAAGCGGCCATCTGACCAACAGACCGTAGCAACCATTTGGAAGGGCTGGCGTTTTTTTAGCGCCGGCCTTTTTTATTTTTTGGGTTTCCCAAGCAATCTGACCGGGGCGGAGCGAAACTTTCTTGCATCAGAATTACTTATCCTGTCGAGTTATACGGATAAGGTAATTTTATATGAACTCTCTGCTCCGCCAACTGAGTCGATTCTTCATCGCTGCCTTGGTCGCTTGCACCACGGCGCTAAATCTCCGGGCCATGGTCATCCATGCGCCCACGCAGGAACAGCGGATCGCGGCCCTCGAGGCCTACGTCACCAATTCCGACCCCGGCCAAAGCCTGACCGGCGTTCCCGGTCCGGGTCACAATGCGTGGATGATGACCAGCGCGGCCCTCGTGCTCTTCATGACGCTGCCGGGCTTGGCACTTTTTTATGGCGGCTTGGTGCGCCGGAAAAACGTGCTTTCGGTGCTGGGCCAGTGTCTCGGCATTGCGGGCCTTGTCACGATCCTCTGGTGGTCCGTCGGCTACAGCCTGGTTTTTGGCACCAGCTTTCACAGCCCGTTTCTTGGTGGGAGGGAATACTTTTTCCTGGGCGGCGTCACCTCGGCACCCAACATCAATTATGGCTTCTGGGTCTCGCAAAATGTCTTTGCGATGTACCAATTGATGTTCGCGATCATCACGCCCGCGCTGATCGTCGGCGCGATCGCCGAACGGATGAAGTTCACATCCATTCTCGTCTTCGTCGCGTTGTGGATGTTTGTCGTTTATTTTCCACTGGCCCACATGGTCTGGGGCGTCACCGGCTATATGAATGGCGTGGCGAACGCCCACTCGGCCATCAAAGCCATCGATTTCGCGGGCGGCACCGTCGTGCACATGTCGTCAGGCTGGTCCGCGTTGATTCTCTGCATGATCCTTGGGCCGCGCATCGGCTTTGGCAAAGAAAAGATGACGCCGCACAGCATGGTGCTTTGCATGGTCGGCACCGGCATGCTCTGGGTGGGGTGGTACGGGTTCAACGCCGGCTCCGCGGTCGGCGCGGACGGCATTGCGGCCAATGCTTTCACTGCGACGACCCTCGCCACCGCCGTGGGCGCGTTTACCTGGGGCCTCCTTGAGTTGATCCTCCGCAAACACGCCTCGATCCTTGGCTTCTGCTCTGGTGCGGTCGCCGGACTCGTTGTGATCACCCCGGCGTGCGGCTTCGTGAACAGCACCGGTGCCGTCATCATCGGCGTGTTCGCCGCCGTGGTGCCTTATTTCTTTGTGAACCAGGTCAAGGCGAAGTTCGGCTACGACGACGCGCTCGACACCTTTGGCGTTCACGCCATCGGCGGCACGGTCGGCGCGTTCCTCACCGGCATTCTGGCCGTTCCGGCCACGCTGGCGGACGGAACGCCCAATACTGGCGTGGTGAATCCCAATCTGGCGGCCAACGTCGATGCCTACATCCACCAGGGCTCACTCTGGCTCGAACAGCTCAAGGCCATCGGCCTCACCCTCTGCCTGGCCATCGGCGGCACGGTGCTCCTCGCTTACCTTGTCAATGCGGTCATCGGCCTCCGGGCCTCGCCCGAAGTCGAACGCCAGGGACTCGATATCAACGAACACGGCGAAGAGGGCTACGTCGAAATTTAAACTACCAACCATCAATCCATAATCCCCATGAAACTCATCATCGCCATTATCAAACCATTCAAACTCGATGAAGTGAAAGAAGCCCTGACGGCCATCGGCGTCGAGGGCATGACCGTCACCGAAGTGAAAGGCTTCGGCCGGCAGAAGGGCCACAAGGAAATCTACCGCGGCAGCGAGTACACGGTGGATTTTTTGCCCAAGATGAAACTCGAGATCGCCGTGACCGACGACATTTACGTCAAGGTGGTGGAAACCATCGTGAAGGCCGCCAAGACCGACAAGATCGGCGACGGCAAGGTCTTTGTCCTGCCGCTCGAGGAAGTGGTGCGCATCCGCACCAGCGAGAGCGGCGATGTCGCCATCTGAGCGTGTTACATCTCGAAAGATTGTAGGTCGGGGTTTATCCCCGACGGTTGTCCGCCGTAGCCTTGGCGAAGGCGGATGTCGGGCGTAAAGCCCGACCTACAATTTTGGCGCCTCGGGTTTTTTCTTCTCCGGCAGCGCGCGCGTGGCGATTTCGGCTTTTATTTTTTCGAGATAGGCCGCAAACGGCATTACGCCTTCATCACCCTTGGCGCGCGAGCGCACGCTGACCGATTGCGCCTCGGCTTCCTTCGCGCCGAGCACGAGAGTGTAGGGCACCTTGTCGAGTTCGGCCCGGCGGATCTTGGCCCCGAGCTTGTCGCTGTGCTCGTCGAGCGTGGCGCGGACGCCCGCCGCCTTGAGCTGGTCGAGCAGGCCGCGGCCGTAGTCGTTAACCTTGTCGCTGATGGGCACGAGGCGCACCTGCTCGGGCGCGAGCCAGGCCGGAAAATCGCCGGCGAAGTGTTCGATCAGCACGCCGCAGAACCGCTCCATTGAGCCAAACGGCGCGCGGTGGATCATCACCGGGCGGTGTGGCTGGTTGTCGGCGCCGATGTAGCTGAGATCGAAGCGCACGGGCAGGTTGTAGTCCACCTGCACGGTGCCGAGCTGCCATTCGCGGCCGATCACGTCCTTGATGACAAAATCGATCTTTGGGCCGTAGAATGCGGCCTCGCCCGGTTCCTCGGTGAACGGCACGCCGAGGGTCTTGGCGGCCTCGCGGCAGGCCGACTCGGCCTTGTCCCAATTGGCGGACTCCCCGGTGT
>DASYOA010000211.1:0-10633 GCA_036008265.1 Opitutaceae bacterium | reverse complement strand
ATTTTTCCCGCGAAATCCACCGCCGGCATGCGCCCCTGCCGGAAAAAATGTACGCGCGCCCGGTCAAGGCCAAAAAATTTGTGCTGCGCAAAAAATGCCGCGGTCGCCTCATGGTTTGCGTGGCTCGTCATGATGAACCAGTGCAGCGGCCGGCCGTAACGGACACTTGCGGCACGGATCTTCTCGGCGAAAACCTGGAAAAGCGGCTTTTTTGTCACGGGCGTGACCGGGAACGTGCCCTTGGGCCCGTCCCAGCCCAAACGCGTGCCCTGCCCGCCCGCCACCGTGAACGCCGCGACGCGGCCCGCGCGCAACGCAGCTTCGCCCGCCGCCTTGGCCTGCCCCCAAGCGGTTGCATCGCCCCCCTGTTCGGGCCACGGCACATAAGGCGCGGGCGCAAGATCGTCGGAGCCGGCACTGGCGGCGGGATTTTTTGCCAGCAGCGTGCGGGTTAGCCGTGCAAGTTCGTCGAGATCGATTTCCGCCGCCTCGGCCAGCAACGCTTGTTGCCCGGCCGCGGGAAGCTGATTGAAAAAAGCAAAGACGTGCCCCTGGCCGGCGCGTTGGAAGTTTTCGATAAGCGGAAATATCGCCATTAAAAAAAATTAAGGTGGCGATTGAAGTCGGCGGTGGTTCATCGGTGCAACGATAATTATTATTACATTCACGGCTCGAACCGGAAAATAAATTCGTCCGGTTTGGCATAGCCGAGCTGCTGGCGGATGATGCGCTCGACGTAAGCCGGATCCGTGCGCAGGCGCACAAGAATCTCTTGCTGTTCGTGCAATCGCTGCTCCGCCTCGGCCAGCCGGCGCTGGCTCACCGCTTCCTGCGCGCGTAATTGCAAATACTCTGCGCGAGTCTGCCACAGCGATACACCGAAGACCGCGCTCAGGGCGAAAAACAGCAAAGTGTAGATAAGGATGACAACGCGGCGCGCATTCACGGCAATCGTGGCGCGAGCCAACTGCCCGCGAAGATCGCGCGCAAATCTTTTCGCTCAAAGGGCACAGGCCCAAATTAGGGCCGCGGGTCTTTTTGAAACGCATAATCGTTCTCGTTCTCTTACTCATTCTCGTTCTTTCGGATCGAGAACGATTACGAGAACGAAGAATGAGAACGATATCCACCATTCCGTGCCTAAAGCTTTAAACTGACCCAGCACCCAAAATTGACGTGCCTTTTCCCGGGGTCCGACCAACTTGAAGTTGGCCATGTATCAGAGCTTCTATGCGTTGGCGGAGATGCCGTTCAACATCACGCCCGATCCAAAATTTCTGTACCTCAGTCCCACGCACTACGACGCGTTGCAACATCTGCTCTACGGCGTCCGGGAACACAAAGGCTTCATCGTGCTCATCGGCGAGGTCGGCTGCGGCAAAACCACCCTTTGCCGCCGGCTGATGGAGGAACTCGACATCGAACATTACGATACCGCGCTCGTCCTCAACCCCCGCATCAATGAAACCGAGATGCTCCAGGCCATCCTCACGGATTTGGGTGAAACGCAGCATGCTGACGGCCACTACAATCTCGTCACCCAAATCAACGAAGTTCTCCTCGCCCGCATCGCGGCCGGCCGCGACATCGTGCTCATCATCGATGAGGCGCAAAACCTCACCTTTGAGGTGCTCGAGCAAATCCGCCTCCTCTCCAACCTCGAGACCGACAAGCAAAAACTCCTCCAAATCGTCCTCATCGGCCAGCCGGAGCTCAAAGCCATCCTCGCGCGCGACGAACTCCGCCAGCTTCGCCAGCGCATCCTCGTGCATTATGAGCTACTACCCTTGTCCCTCACCGACATAGATAATTATATCCGGCATCGCCTGGCGCTCGCGGGCAGCCAGGGCCGCCCGCACTTCACCCCCCGCTCCATCCGCAAAATCCACCGCGTGAGCAAAGGGGTGCCACGCGTGGTGAATAATCTCTGCGACAAGGCCATTCTCTCGGCTTTCATTCGGGGGTCCGACGAGGTAAGCTACTGGGACGTTCGCCATGCGATGAAAGACCTCAACAACCTCACGAATTAGAATTTGTCGCCATGAGCCTCATCAACGACGCCCTTAAAAAAGCCCAGCAACTCCAAACCCAAGGGCAGGCTCAACCTCCGCCTAGTCCCGGCGGCGCACCGAGCGCACCCGGCGGATCGGGCCCACCCAGCCGTCCAGCGGATTCGACCCATTCGGCAGGCTCAGGGCAGGCCCATTCAGCGGGTTCGACAGGCTCACCGCAGGCAAGCCCAGGGCAGGCTGGCTCACCGCGGGCCAGCTCCGGCGGCGACCGATCCATGCCCGGACAATTATTTATGCTCCTGGCGTTCGGTGCGGGCGCGCTCATCGCCGTAAGCGTGCTTGTGACTGTTTATTTGCTGCGGTCACCGGCCGCGCCGAGTCCGACCGGGCCCGCGACGCCGGTCGTTGCCCAAGCCCCCGTCGCGCCGGAAAAGCCTGCGCCCGCCCTGCCTGTTCTCCATAGCCCTGAGCCTGTCGAACAAGGCGAAGGAGCAAGCCAGCCTGCCCTGGGTTCGCCGAATGGGTCGAATCCATCGAACGGGCCCGCTCCCGTCGTCCAAGCCCCGCCGCCCGCCTTGGCGCAAACGGCTGCGCCTCCCGCACCGGCAGAAAATTTCCCGCCGGCACCCACGCCGTCTTTGGAGAAATTGCCGGCGATGACCACTCCCTCCGTGGCCGCCATACCAACGACATCGCCCTTTATCCCGCCGACTGCGACGCCCGCATCAAGCACGGGGCTCGATCCGACCAAACCCGATCCCAAAATCCTCGCCTACCTCGATGCCTTGCAGATCGCCGGCGTCCGCGTGTCTGACACCGGCAGCAAAGTGCTCATGAACGACCGCGTTTTTCGCGAAAACGAAATCGTCGATCACCTGCTCGGCTTGCGCCTGAAGAAAGTCCAGAGCGACATCCTCACCTTCGTGGACGAACGCGGCGTGATTTATACGAAAAATCTGTAGAGCGTGGAATGTTTCGTGAGGTAGGGCGCGTTATCCTTAACGCGCCGCCGAAATGCGTAGCCTCAACGGCGGGTTAAGGATAACCCGCCCTACCTAGTTTTCTTCAAAAACTTCGCCACTTCCGCGAGCGGGCGCGTGTTCAACACCTGTTTCGCCGTCAGCCAGCCTTTGCGCGCCGCGTTTATGCCGGCGCGGACAAATTCGAGCCCGGCGGTATCGTGCGCATCGGGATTGATGGAACAGAGCAGCCCGCGCTCCGCGGCGCGGCGCCAATGACGCCAGTCCATATCGAGCCGCTGCGGGTTGGCGTTGAGCTCGATGATGACGCCATTGGCGATGGCCGCGTCGATGATTTTGCCCGTGTTCACCACATAGCCCTCACGACGCAGCAACAGCCGGCCGGTCTGGTGCCCAAGCATGGTCACGTGCGGCTGTTCGATCGCCCACAGGATGCGCGCCGTCATCGTCGCCTCATCCTGGCTGAAGGCGCTGTGCACCGAAACCACCGCGTAATCGAGCTGCTTCAAGATCGATTGGTCAAAGTCGAGCCGGCCATCTGGCAGGATGTCGCATTCGGTGCCGGCGAAAACATGCGTCTTGAAACGCTTCGACGCATTGAGCGCGCGGATCTCCTCCACTTGCTTCAGCAGCTTCGCCTCGCTCAACCCATCCGCCTGGAAACTCGATTTCGAATGGTCCGCAATGCCAAAATATTCCCAGCCCAGCGCTTCGGCCGCGCCTACCATCTCTGCGAGCGTATTGCGACCATCGGTCGCCGTCGTGTGGTTGTGAAATGCCCCGCGCAAGTCCCCTAATTCGACCAGCCGCGGCAACTCGCCCGCTTCGGCGGCCTCAATTTCGCCCAGCCCCTCGCGCAGCTCCGGCGGGATAAAATGCAGTCCCAGCGCCTTGAAAATATCTTCCTCGGATTTAACCGCTTTCCCGCTTTTGCGCTTTTCTGCTTTTTCTTTTTCCGCCTTTTCCTTCGCCGTGCCCTCGCCTTCGGCCGGCACCAGGCCCCACTCGCTCAAGCTCAGGCCGCGCGCCAGCGCCCGCTGCCGCATCTGCACATTGTGGTCCTTCGAGCCGGTGAAATGGTGCAGCGCGAAGACAAACTGATCCTCGGGCACCAGCCGCAGGTCCGCCTGCAGCCCGCTGGCGAACCGCACGCTCGCTTTCGTCTCGCCCTGTGCGGTCACTTCCTGCACCTCGGGCATCCGCGTAAACCACTCCACCACCGGCGCGACCTCGCTCGCCGCCACGAGAAAATCGAGGTCGCCGATCGTCTCCAGCCCGCGCCGCAGGCTGCCCGCCGATTCCGCACGCACCACCTGCGGCAAGGCCCGCAACCCGGCCAGGATCGGCTCGGCTCGCAGCCATGCCTCCCACCACAAATGCCGCTTCCCGTAAGCCTCGCGGTTCTTGATCCCGGTCAAAATCTTTTCCTGGCTCTTTTCGCCGAACCCGTCGAGTTCCGCCACCCGCCCGTCCGTGCACGCCGCCGCCAGCGCGGCGATGCTGTCGAGGCCGAGCTTCTCATGGAGCGCGCGCACTTTCTTCGCACCCAGGCCGGGAATCTGCAGCATCTCGACCAGCCCCGGCGCAATCGACGCCTTCAACTGCTCATAAAATTTCAGCCGCCCGGTCGTGTGCAGCTCGCTGATTTTCTGCGCCAGCGCCTCGCCCAGGCCCTTCACGCTCTCCAGCCGCTGTTCGCGAATCAACTCCGCCAGCTCCGCGTCCTCGATGCCCTCCAGCACCCGCGCACCCGAATGATACGCGCGCACCTTGAACGGATTCTCACCCTTCAATTCCAGCAGCGTCCCGATCTCATTCAGCACGTCGGCGATGTCATTTTTGGTCATAAAGGGACATTACACCAAGATCGCGAAGGACGCGAAGCACAGATTTTTTTAACCACAGATTCGATCCGGTTTTAACCGCGGATGCACGCAGATAGACGCGGATACGGTGGGCGGGACTGCTTCGCCCCAGGTACTGCGAATAAGCACGAAGCTCAACCCGCGTGTTTATTCGCAGTATCTGGGATGAAGCTTGTCGAGCCCCCAAAACTAGGCTCGCCCCGGCAAAGCCGAGTCCCGCCCACCGCGATTGCTCTGTGGTTATCTGCCCAATCTATCGTGAGGTCCCTGCCTTATCCCAACCAAGCCTGCAATATCCGCGTTCATCTGCGTTCATCCGCGGTTAAAAAAATTTCGGGCTTGAGTATGATTTTAACCACGGATGTCGCGGATAGGCGCGGATACAATCCGTATCAGTGGCCATAAGTGTTCATCAGTGGTTAAAAAGGCGAACTACGGTCCTTTTTGCGATCTTGTAAAAACCGCTATCGGCGGGCACAAACCAAGCGCGTACCAACATGCCCTTCTCTTACCAGCGCACGATTCATTTTTCCGACACCGACGCCGCGGGGGTGGTTTTCTTCGCCAACTTCCTCTCGCTCTGCCACGAAGCCTATGAAGAGTCGCTCGCCGCCGCCGGGATCGACCTCACGACCTTTTTTGCCGACCACGGCGTCGTCGTGCCCATTTCAAAAAGCGAAGCCAGCTACCTGCGCCCGCTCCGCGCGGGCGACAAGGTCCTCGTGACGGTCACGCCGGAGTCGATTTCGGAAAACAGCTACGCCCTCAAGTTCGAAGTCGTGAAACTCGACGCCGCCAAAAAAACCGCCGCCCGCGTCCGCACCGAGCACGTCTGCATTTCATCCAAGACCCGCGAACGCCTGCCGCTGCCCCCCGCCCTCGCCGCCTGGCTAAAGGCGGGGTGATAATCCACATTTTTCATACGTTTTTTCGTTACTCGTCTTTCCCCTCGCAAATCCCTGAAAGGGGGTATGCAGTCCTAATACCTGACCTATTAAGTACCTATGGTTGGATGAAAAACATGCGAAAAGCACTGTGGATTATCAGCGCCATTGGGATCGGATTGATTGCTATCGTTTGTTTTCGAATAGCTACGAATCCATTGCGGCGTTCCGATGCCGAGATTCGCTCGTTCGTTCAAACGCAGACACCTCTTGGCAGTTCCTATACCGACGTTCTCGCGTACGTGAAAAAAATGAAATGGGATAGCCCGGAAGCTAAGGATATCTTCGGAAAAACTGAGGTTTTGAATATTCAAGGAAAGTTAGGGGATTATCAGGGCTTTCCATTCGTGACATGGGTTTTCGTTATATGGAAATTTGATTCTTCTTCTCGGCTGGAAAGCATCGAAATCCTGAGGATAAGCGACGCCTTATGATCAAAAGGCGATCCGTTCGGAGATTCCTCGCACGGCTCGGAATGACAATTTCGCACGTCATCGGTCTACTTAAACTGAAAATGCTCTACCCCATCCGCGCTTATCCGTGTAATCCGCGGGAAAAACGCCTTGGTTATCCCCGTATTTTCTCCGCAAGCAAAGCGCGGTTTAATTTTCCTTGCGCGTTGCGCGGCCAGTCCGCCACGGCCACATAGCGTTTCGGTCGCGCGGGCGGCGCGAGCTGCTCGGACAGAAGCTGGGTCACGCGTTCCAGGGCCGGCGCGCGCGCCGTGGCGGGATAGCAGGCCACGACCGCTTCGCCCCACTCCGCGTCCGGCACGCCCAGCACCGCCACGTCGTCAAATTCGCCCGTCGCCCGCAGCGCCGCTTCCACTTCCACCGGCGACACTTTTTTCCCGCCGGTGATGATGAGCCCGTCGCGCCGGCCCGTCACCTGCACGTGGCCGTTCCCGTCGATGAAGCCCAGGTCATCCGTCGTGAAGTCCCGCTCCGCGCGCCACTCGGGAAAATAACCGCGAAACACCGATTCGCCCGCGATGCGCAGCACACCGTCGCCCGTCACATCGATGCGTGCATGCGGCATGACCGCGCCGCTGCTGCGCGAGCCACCGAGGAACTCCTTCGGCCGCAAGGTCGCCACCATCGCGGCGGTTTCTGTCAGGCCATAGCTTGGCGCCAGCGGCACGCGGGCTTCCGCCGCGCGGTCCAATAAATCCGGCCAGGCCGGGCCGCCGCCCAAAAAAACGGCGCGAAACCGCCGCAGCCAGCTGATCGCTTCCGGCTGCGCCAGCAGCCGCTGCAACTGCGTTGGCACCAGCGAAAGAAACCACTCACCACCGTCCCCCATCGCCGGACGCCGACCCGCTTCTATCTCCGGCCAGCTCGCCGGCAGGAACTTTCCGCCTGTCAGCACACAACGCATCCACGCCATCAGCCCGCTCACGTGATGCAAGGGCAGCACACCGACCGCATTCACGCGCGACACGCTAAAATGCGCGCTGAATCCATCCACCGCCGCACTGAGCATATCCTGGTCATGTCGCGCAAATTTCAAACGTCCGCCCGTGCCGCCGGACGGAATCATCAGCCAGCCGCGGGCGGGCACGCCCGCGATTTCAGATTTAAGATTTAAGATTTCAGATTTTGCCAGCGACGTTAGTTGCTCCCGTTCATTTTGGCCCCACGCCGGATCGCACAAAAAAACATTTCCCCCATTGGCCACCGCCTGCGCAAAGGCCGCCATGAATCGCGCGGGATCGCTTTCGCTGATAAATACGTTGCGCGACTCTTGCGCCACCGCAGTGACACCCAGCGCCCGGGCTAACTCAGCGCGTTCCATGCGGCCTCCACGTTGATTCTTTCCACGTCATCTGCCCGCAAAAATGGCGCGAGCGCCGGCCCGTCGAACCGCGCGTCGACAAACAGCGGCCAGACGCCAAAACCCAGCGCACGCGCCTCGCCCGGCCATTGAAACGCCAGCCGCAAGGCCGTCCGCGCGCCCACGGCCGTTTCCAGCGCCGACGAAAAGACCACTTTCGCTTGCGCCGCCGCCAGCCGGGCCAGCACGGCCGCGGCATCGCCCAGCAGTGAAGGCTTCACGATGAACACGCCCGGCCATCCGACCTCGATCCACCGTTCCACTTCGTCTTCGCCCATGAGCGATTCGTCGAGCGCGAGCGGCGTCGGGTAGTCGTTCGCCAATCCGCACAGCAAATCCTCCGCGCCGCGCGCGTCCGCTGCGATGGGTTGCTCGATAAATTCCACTGGACGACTGGCGCAACTTTCCAGCCAGTGTTCCGCCTGCAGCCGCTGCCACGCGCCATTGGCGTCGAGCCGCAGCTTCGCGCCGGGCGGCAGCGCCGCGCACACGTCATCGAGCAACGCCAGCTCGTCGGCCACATCGCCCACGCCTACTTTCCATTTGAAAGTGCGAAAGCCCGCTTCAGCCAGCGGTCCAATTTTTTTGAGCGCCGTCGTCCCCGCCGGCAAAAGCGCCGCGACCGGCAAATGTTTTTGTGCCGCCTTGATCGGCTGCCGGTCTGCCGCTGTGCGCAAAGCAAACTGCAGGCACCTCAACCGGGCCGGCACGGCCGCCAGCTGCTCAGCTGTCACTCGCTCACCCAGGACAGAACACGCCGCCGCGACTTCGTCGGCCGTCTCGGTGCCGAACCACGGCAGCACGGCCGCCTCGCCAAAGCCCACCGAGCCACCCTCATCTTCCAACCGCACCAGTACGCCCGTGCGCTCGGTCATCACGCCATGCGCCGTGCGCACCGCCACGCGCAGCGGCAGACGATAGCGACGATAGGCGAGGAGGTAGTTCATTGGGAATAATGACGAATTCAGAATGCCGAATGACGAATGAAAGTGGCCACCGGCAAATGTTGAACGCCCAATCTCGAATTTCCAATCTCAGACGGCCAACTGCTACCTGCTACTCGCTACTTCCCATCACACCACATCAGCGATGGCGCACGGCTTTCGCTCCAACCTGTTTGGCGATCGCATTCATTGAGCAGACCATCCTGACGCGTTGCAGGGGTGTCAGCTTGGCCATTTGTTGCGCGCGAACAATCTCCGCGTGCTCAAACGAGCCGAAGACAGGTTTTGGCGAATTTGACGGGCGGCTCACAGTTAAAAACCTTAACCGGTTTCACACCGGTCGCAATATCTAAGCATCCGTGTCAGGCGCGGCTGGCTTTTGGTGAATATATCCAAGGTTGGTAATGTCTTCCAAATCCTTTGGCCGCCGAGCGCTTTCTTTCATCGCGATCAAAGTGGCGTAGCTGACCACGGGCACGGACCGCCCGGCCGCGAGTTCCATTCTCGGTGCGATGGCATACTCTGCCTCGAAATCAAAAGGTTCCTGCACAAACAAATCGATGGGCGTTTCGGGACGCTGAGCCGAAAGCCATTGAAACACCATCATGCCCTTTTCCTCGATCCATCCATGGCGGACAGACGCATCGGCAAAAGCATCGGGAGAGACCGGAGCAAGCGGGTGGTACCCAAGTCCGCCCAGCGCTTGAATCGTCCGCAGAGCATTTTCCCTATCCAGCGCAATCACCAGATCGACATCCGCCGTAAAGCGGGGATGCCCGTGAGCAGCTACGGCCAGGCCGCCCACGACGAGATAGCGCACGCGGTGGCCATTGAGGGCATCAAAGATTTGTTCCAAATCTGTCTCGATCATGACGGCATGGATGAGAGGGAATAGGTCATTAAGGATGGGCAATTACGAACTACCAACTACAAATTACCAACTACTCGCTACTCACTACCCGCTACTGCCATCACACCGCATGCTGGTCGATGAAGGCCCGGATGGCCGCGGGATCGGCACGCATGGGATATTTCACGATGGGCTTGGATTTCAGCTCTTCGAGGCTCGGGTGCGTGGGCGCGGTGCCGATCGCCCGGCGGATGGTGTCAGGAAACTTTGCCGGGCTGGCCGTCGCGAGCACGACGCTGGCGCGGTCGCGGCTGAGTTCCTTGAAGCCGCACGCGGTATGCGGATCCACCACGTAACCATAACGCTGGTGGACGCGGCGGATGATTTCCGGGATCTCCGCATCCGAGGAACGCGAGGCGGTAAAGGTGTCCCGATTGAAATTTTCGAAATGGTATCCGCCGGTGGTCCTGAATGTATGCAGGACTTCGCGGACGCGCGCCGGGTCGCGGTTGAGGGTGTAGAAAAGGAACCGCTCGAAATTTGACGCCACCTGGATGTCCATCGACGGCGCGAGGCTCGGCTTCACTTCGCCAAGGCGATAATCGCCGGTGGTGAAGAGGCGGCAGAGAATGTCATTTTGGTTGGTGGCAACCTTGAAGCTGCGGATGGGCACGCCCATTTTCTGGAGCATCCAGCCGGCGAGCACGTTGCCGAAATTGCCGGTGGGCACGACAAATTCGACATTGTCGCGCACCGCGCCGGGCAGCCGCAGCCAAGCGTAAAGATAATAAACGCACTGCGCGAGGATGCGCGCGAGGTTGATGGAATTGACGGCCGAGAGCCGGTAGTGCGTGCGAAATTGCTGGTCGGCCAGGATCTCCTTCAGCGCGGCCTGCGCGTCGTCGAACGTGCCCTCGAGCGCGATCGAGAAGACGTTGGCCGCGCCGGTGCAGGTCATCTGGCGTTCCTGCAGCGGCGACACGCGGCCGTCGGGATATAAAATAAAAATGGCGGTGCTCGGCTTGCCGAGCAGGCCGTGGATGGCGGCGGCGCCGGTGTCGCCGGAGGTGGCGCCGAGGACGTTGATCGACTTGTGGCGGACGGCGCACTGGTGCTCGTAGAGATTGCCGAGGAGCTGGAGCGCGAAGTCCTTGAACGCGAGCGTGGGGCCGTGAAACAGCTCGAGCACGTAGGTGCGTTCGTCG
>DASYOA010000210.1:0-7473 GCA_036008265.1 Opitutaceae bacterium | reverse complement strand
TAGCCTTTCAGCCCTTTATTTGAACTGGGCAATATACGCCTGCGGGCCGCTTCCGGGATGATAGCCGCTCTGGCGCGCGATTTCCTGTCCCGAAGAGCTCAACTCCACCAAGGTGGGAAACCCGTTGATCCGATATTGCTGTGCCAGCGCTTTGTTCTGGTTTTTCAAATCGGGCGGAAGTTCGTGGGAATGCGGAAAATCCACGCGCACGAGCACATAGTCTTTGGCAAAATCCTTGAACGCCGGGGTGCTCAACACCTCCGCGTCGAGCTTCTTGCAGAAGTAGCACCAGTCTGACCCGGTAAAATCCAGCAGTATTTTTTTGTTTTCGTTCGCCGCCTGATGTTTGGCCGCGGCAAAATCGGTCAGCCAGGCGTATACCGTGTTTTCCCTCGGTCTTTCAGTCGGCGGTGGCGAGGCCGTGACGACCGAAGTCGTGGCGTCTTCGCGATTTTGGATAAACGCCCGGTCTTCGGCGGATAGCGAGGCCAAGTGGACTTTTTGCCGGCTGCCATCGGGTTTGCTGAGAAACACGACGTCTCCAATGATGCCGCTAAAGTCGGCTTCCACCTTGGTGGAACCATCGATCGTCCACTCGTGCGCGTTGGCCAGGCGAGCGCCGCAAACCATCAGGCCAAAAACCAAAAGACCTCGGATGGTTTTCATGCGACGAAGCCTGCACCCAAAGCAATTTGTATACAAACCTCTTGTTAGAGCCCGGATTAACCACAAAGACACAAAGAACTCAAAGAGGCTTGGCTTCGTGTCTTTCGCCTGCCCGCCGTAGCTTTAGCGAAGGCGGGTGCCTTTGTGGTTAATGGATTGATCGGGGCCGTCGCCCTCACGTCCCGCGTTTGTTGCCGTAGAGTTCGATTTGCAGGCGGTACGCGTAGCGGTAGCCGCGGGTTTTGCAGAGTTCGCTGAGCCACGGCGCGCGCGAGCGCAGAACTTCCATCGTGATGCCTTCGGGCATGAGCAGTACTTTGTGCCGCGGGATGTCGCGCCCGAGTTTTTCAAGCATGCCTTCGAGTTCGTCCACGTCGGCCGGTTGCGCGACGACGAACTTGAATTGATAGGTGTAATTGTCGATCCACGCGCGCACCACATCCGGCTGCCAGCGCGTCGCCTCGTGTTTTTTGCGCCAGGTCGCGTGCTGCGCCCCGTTGGGCGCGGAATTGAGCAACTTCGGCGAGAGCGAGGCGAGGTCGCACGCAATGCCCTCGGGCGCGACGGTCGCCGCCGTCTCGATGGTCACGTGGTAACCGAGCAGCTTCAATTCGGCCGCGAGCTCGCGGATTTGCGGCGCGATCATCGGCTCGCCGCCGGTCAGCACCACGTGACGCGTCGGATGCCGCTGCACTTCGGCCACGATGGCCTCGATGCTTTGCTGCGTGCCCTCGGGATTCCACGACGCATACGGTGTGTCGCACCAGGTACAGCGCAGGTTGCAGCCGCTCGTGCGCACGAAGACCGACGGCTGCCCCGTCAGCTCACCCTCGCCCTGGAGGGAATAAAATATTTCAGAAATCAGCACGGCAGATTTTTAACCGCTAATCTTCGCTAATTCACGCTAATGGTTTGGAAAAATTAAACCACTAACGAATTGATTGTGGATGTTTCGCGCGGCAGTGCGGGTAGGGCGCGTTATCCTTAACGCGCCGCGGCGGATTAAGGATAATCCGCCCTACCTCGAAAAAATTAGCGACGATTAGCGCAAATTAGCGGTTTATATTCGGTTTTGGCGGCAGAGGATCATTCGATTCGTAAGTCGTCGGGTCGGGCAGTTTGGCCAGGATGAACGCCTCGCGGCGTTCCACGCAGGTGCCGCACTTGCCGCAATGCACCGCACCGCCCTTGTAGCACGACCAGGTGCGCGCAAAATCGACGCCCAGCCGCGCGCCCTCGGCCGCGATCTGCGCCTTGTTCATCGCGATGAACGGCCGCAGCAGTTTTATCCCGGCATACGTCCCGGTGCGCATGGCCTCGGCGAACGAGAGCATGAACTCCTCGCGGCAGTCCGGATAAATCACGTGGTCGCCCCCGTGGGCGGCGATGACGAGCCCTTCCGCGCCGATGCTCTCGGCCAGGCCGGCGGCGATGGACAACATGATGGCGTTGCGGAAGGGCACGACGGTCTGCCGCATATTGTCCGCCTCGTAATGCCCCTCGGGCACCGCGCCGCCGCCATTCAGCAGCGTCGAAGAAAATAGCCGGCCCACAAAATCCAAGGCCACCATTTCGTGCCTCAGGCTGAATTTCACCGTGTGCTCGCGCGCGAACGGGATTTCGCGGTGATTGTGCTTCGAGCCATAATCGAAGCTCACGACGGCCGTGACGGTGTGCTCGCGCTGCGCCCGATAGAGCGCAGTCACGGAATCCATCCCGCCGGAGCAAAGCACCACGACTTTCATGCCAGACGCATAGACAAGAAATGCACAGAAAGCACAAAAGAAATTCGATCAATCGGTGATTCTCTTTTGACCACGTGGGGGGAAGTGGCTTCTCTTAAGCAAAGCACCAATCTGCCGAAGTTTTGAAACCACCGCCCGCCTACCGCCTTATCGATCAATCCGCGCAACTTGCGCCGCTCCTTGCTGCCCTCGACCGTGCGTCCGAAGTGGCGCTCGATACCGAGGCCGACAATCTCTTCCACTACCGCACGCGCGTCTGCCTGCTGCAGTTCTACGTCGCGGAGGAAGTCTTCCTGGTGGACGTGCTGGCGCCGGTCGACCTCGCGCCGCTCTGGTCGCGCCTCGCGACAAAACACCTGATCATGCATGGCAGCGATTTCGACCTGCGCCTGCTGTACGATCTCTGCCGTTTCACCGCCAGCAGCCTCTTCGACACGGTGCTTGCCGCCCAGCTGCTCCACCGCCCGCGGGTCGGCCTGGCCTCGCTGCTCGAACAGCACTTTGGCGTCGTGCTCGACAAGGACAGCCAGAAGGCAAACTGGTCGCAGCGCCCGCTCAGCAGGGGCCTGCTCGACTACGCCACGCTCGACGTTCTGCATCTGCCCGCGCTGCGCGATATTCTCCGGGACGAACTCACCGCGCTTGGCCGTCTTGAGTGGCTCGAGCAGCAATGCCAGCGCCAGATCCTGGTCGGCACGGAAGGTTTTGCCCCGCCCGACGAAAATGACTGGCGCATCGGCCGCAGTGAACGCCTCCGTGGCCGCGGGCTCACCGTGCTCCACGCCGCGTGGCATTGGCGCGAGGCCACGGCTTCCCTGATCGATGTGCCGCCCTTCAAGGTTTGCAGCACGGATGTCCTGCTGAAACTCGCCGAGGCGGCCGACCATGGCGCGGCCGAAGCTGAAGTTCTGGCCTCCATCCATCTCGGCAAGCGCCACGAGCGCCTCGCGGCCTCGCTGGCCGAGGCGGTGCGCGCCGGCCTTGCCCGCGACCCGCAGACGCTCCCGCGCCGCCGCGGCCGCGGCGAGTTTACCCCGTTCACCGTCGAGGAACTCGCGCGGCAGGATGCGCTCAAGGCCGACCGCGACCGCATTGCCGCGAAACTTCCGCTCGATCCCACGCTCATCGCCAACCGTGCGCAACTCGCGCAACTCGCGCGCGCGCCCGAGCGCCTCGACGAAATCCTCCTGCCCTGGCAGGCCGGCCTGCTCCGTCACGAACCGGCGTTGTCGCAGGGGTAGGGATTCCCGATGGCCGACCGCGCCAATATCGCGCAGCACTTTGCACTCATGGCCGCGCGTGCGCCACAGCAATGCGCGCTGAAAATTCCCCGCGGCCGCACGCGCTCGGGCGACATCGACTATCTCGCGTTCAGCTTTGCCGAACTGGCGTCTGAAACCGCCACGTGGCAGACGCGCCTCGCCGACCGCGGGGTGCGCCCCGGCGACCGCACGCTCGTGATGGTGCGTCCCGGCCTGCCGCTCATCGCCTCGGTCTTTGCGCTCTTCGCCCTCGGCGCCGTGCCCGTCGTGATCGATCCCGGCATGAGCCGGAAAAATTTCCTCGCGTGCGTCGCCCGCTCACGGCCCCGCGTGCTCGTCGGCATTCCGCTGGCGCAGGTTCTCAGCCACATTTTTCGCGGATCATTCCGCAGCGTGTCCGTCCGCGTCCCGGTGAGCGGAAGCCTCACCGCGCGGATCGCGTCCGGCGCAAAATCTTCTGGCGCCAATTTTCAAATTGCCGACAGCCGCGCCAGCGACCCGGCGGCGATTCTCTTTACGTCCGGTTCCACGGGCGCGCCGAAGGGCGTTTGTTACGAGCACGGCATGTTCGAGGCCCAGCTCCGCTTGCTCCGCGACACCTACGGCATCGAGCCGGGCGAAGTTGATTTGCCGCTGCTACCCGTCTTCGCGCTTTTTAATCCCGCGCTGGGCCTGACGACCATCGTGCCCGAAATCGATCCGCGCCGGCCGGCTGCCGCCGACCCGGCGAAAATCGTGCAGGCCATCCATCAGGAAAACGTCACCAATTCATTCGGTTCGCCCACGCTCTGGCGAAAAATCGCCGCACAGTGCCTCGCGCAAAAAATTACGCTGCCCAGCCTGCGCCGCGTGCTTTGCGCCGGCGCGCCGGTGCCCGCCGACCTCTGGCAAAATTCGCGGGCGTGGCTTCCGAACGGCCAGCTGCATAGTCCCTACGGCGCGACCGAGGCACTGCCCGTCAGCTCGGTGAGCAGCGACGAAATTTCATCGCTGCTCACCGAGCCGACAATTTCAGATTTCAGATTTCAGATTCCAGATGCTGAATGGGGCAAAACAGCGAAAAATCCATCTGAAATCTTAAATCTTAAATCTGAGATCACCGACACAAGCGCCGCGCGCCATGCGCGCGGCGCTTGTGTCGGTCGGCCCCTGACCGGGATTGAAATCAAAATTATTGCGCTGGCCGATGGGCCGCTCGCTTCGATGACTGACGTCCGCGAGCTGCCGCCCGGAGAGATCGGTGAAATTATTGTTCGCGGCCCGGTCGTGACCAAACTTTACGACGCACTTCCAGAGGCCACCGCACTGGCAAAGATTCAAATCACGAATAGCTCTACTCCTCTTGATACTTGTCACTTGTCACCTGTCACTTCCGCGCCATCCGGCGCGGTCTGGCATCGCATGGGCGATTGCGGTTATCTCGACGACGCCGGGCGCCTCTGGTTTTGCGGCCGCAAGGCCGAGCGGGTCGAAACCGCGGCCGGCCCGCTCTACACCGAGCCGTGCGAACAGGTTTTCCGCACGCATCCGCGGGTGACGCGGTGCGCCCTCATCGGCCTTGGTCCGCGCGGCACTCAGCGGCCCGCGCTTGTGGTTGAAGGAAAAATGGCCGATCCCGAAGTTTTGGCGCGCGAGCTGCGCGCCCTGGCGCTCACGCATCCGCAAACGGCGGCCATCAACGCGTTTTATTTCCACCCGGCTTTTCCTGTCGATGTGCGGCACAACGCCAAAATCCACCGCCTCACCCTTGCCACGTGGGCGACCACGGCCAAAGGTTATGAAGCGTGAACCAAATTTTTAATTTGTGGGCGGGGTGTCCTCACCCCGCGATCGACCACAGTGCGGGGTGTGGACACCCCGCCCACATCAATCAATAAGCAAAAGTCTCTTCTCCGTGCCCTCCATCTTTAAGAAATCCGCTCCCGTTCTCGTTACCGGCGGCACCGGCTTCCTTGGTCGCCGGCTGGTCGAGCGGCTGCTTGGGCAGAGCCGGAACATCATCGTGCTCGCGCGCCAGCCGGCGCAAGACCTGGTCAGGCACGGAGTGCGGTTTATCTGCACCGACCTGGCTGATGCCGAGGCGGTGCGTGCGGCCTGTGCCGGTGTGGAAACCGTTTTTCACACCGCGGCGAAAGTCGGCGTATGGGGCCGTGAAGAAGAATATTTCAAGGTAAACGTTCTCGGCACGCGCGCGTTGCTGGAAGGTTGTCGCGAACATGGCGTGAAGAATTTCATCCACACCAGCACGCCGAGCGTTGTTTATACCGGCGGTGATCTCGCTGGCGCCGACGAATCGCTCCCGCTCACCACCGATTGTCCGGCGGCCTATCCGCTGACCAAAGCCATCGCCGAGCACGAAGTCCTGGCGGCGAATTCGCCGGCCCTGCGCACCATCGTGCTTCGCCCGCACCTGATCTGGGGCAAAGGGGACCCGCACCTCGTGCCGCGCCTGCTGGCCTCGGCCCGCGCCGGCCGGTTGCGCATCGTGGGCTCGGGCAAAAACCAAGTGGACATGACCCACATCCAAAATGCCGTCGATGCCCACCTGCTGGCCGAATCCAGCCTCACCTGGTCTGATTCGCGCGCGGCCGGGCGCGCCTACTTCATCTCCGATGGCTCGCCGGTCGTGCTGTGGGATTGGATCAACGGCTTGCTGCACGCGCTCAACGAACCGCCCATCACCAGGCGTATTTCCCTCCGCTCCGCGAAGGTTCTCGGCGCCGCGTGTGAACTGGCCTGGCGCATGTTGCCGCTGAGCGGTGAACCGCCCATGACGCGATTTGTTGCCGCCGAACTGGCGAAAGACCACTGGTTCGACATCAGCGCGGCACGTCGCGACCTCGGTTACGAGCCGCACGTGTTCATGGCCGACGGCATGGACGAACTGGTGAAGTGGTTGAAAAAGAGGGCGGAATCTCAATCCGCCGCGCCTTTCCTTACGAAATAGGCGACCGGGCGAGGAATGACGAATTCGCCCATCATGGGTCTGATGTAGCCGGCCTCGCTGAGGCCGGGCCCGCCTTCGCCCATCGACTGGCTCAGGGCCTTGAGCTTGTCGAAACGGCTAAAGCTATGGCGGACAAGCCGGGGTCAGCGACCCAGGCTACAATAGAAGACGGCCTATCTGTTACGCGTTTCAACCCCGCTGGCGCACGGCTTCAAACAGGGCGATCAACGTCGCCATGGCCACGTTGAGCGAGTCGGCCTGGCCGGCCATCGGGATGCGCACGCGGAGATCGGCATTTTTCAGCCAGTACTCGCCGAGGCCGAATTGCTCGCTGCCCATGACGAGGGCGAGCGGTCCGCGCAGGTCGGCCCCGGTATAGAGGGTTTCGGCCGAGGGCGTCGTGGCCACGGTGCGGATTTTTTTCTCGCGCAGCCACGCTTGCGCCACCCGGCTGTCGGCCACGACCAGCGGTATGGCGAAGAGCACGCCGGTCGATGCACGCACGACGTTCGGGTTGAAAACATCCGTCACCGGGTCGCACACGATGATGGCATCGACGCCCGCCGCATCGGCGCTGCGCATGATGGTGCCGAGGTTGCCCGGTTTCTCGATCGCCTCGATCACGAGGAGAAATGGCGCCGGGGGCAGCGCCAGCTCATCGAGCGTCCGATGCCACTGCGGGACCACGGCCATGAGCCCGTCGGGCCGCTCGCGATAGGCGATTTTTGCAAAGGCCGCGCGCGTCAGCTCGAACAGCTTGGCGCCCGCGGCCCGCGCCTGCTCGATCAGGGCCGGCTCGTTTTCGCCCAAAAACCACTCGGGAGAATAATACAGCTCAAGCAACCGCACATTT
>DASYOA010000209.1:0-1606 GCA_036008265.1 Opitutaceae bacterium | reverse complement strand
AACAACTTCGGGCCGCCCTGGTTCCCCACCGCGGTGCCGCAGGCCGGCACCCCCAACTGGCCGTCCAGCCAGAAGGTCAGCGTGACCCGCTCGTCGTGGGCCGAAACAAGCCGTCCGTAAACCGGCTGCCCCACGATGGGTTCATCGTGGGGCAGTTGCCGCCTCTCGAATAAACAAAGTTTCCGACGACACGGTACGCGAAGTCAAGGAAGTCGCGAAACGGGAGACAAACCGGCGGGGCCGCCAGATCAGGCGGCCCCGCTGGTTTTTGGCTCGAAGGCTTTCATGCAGTTGACGATGGTCTGCACCACGTTCTCATCGCCCAGGGCGGTATTGAGCATCACGTGGTAAATGGCGCGGTCGGGCCACGCCACGCTAAAGTATTTTTCGAGGAAGCCGGCACGCTCGCGATCCACGGTGTCCACGAGCTCCTGGGCCTCGTGCTCCTTTTTGCCGCGCGCCAGCAGGCGGCGCACTTTGTTTTCCCGCGGCGCGTAAAGAAAGACGCGGAATGTATCGGGTCGGGCGGCGAGGAAAATCTGCGAGCCCCGTCCCACGATGACGCAGTTGCCTTTCTCCGCGGCGTGCAGGACCACGCGCTGCGTCATTTTCAAGATGTTTTCGCTGTCCACCAGGTTCAGCTTCGGGGCGTTGAGGCTGCCTTCGTAGCTGCCGCGCATGAACGATTTGAAAAGCCGGTAGTAAAGCGGGTCGGTGCGTTCCTCGCGCTGCTCGATCACCGCCTGGGAACAATGCGCGAGCCGGGCAATTTCCTCGGTGAGCAGCTGGTCCCACAGCTTCCAGCCCACGCGCTCCGCCAGCCGCTGGGCGATTTCACTCCCGCCGCAGCCGTATTCGCGTTCCACGGTGACGATTTTCAGCATACCGTCTCCAGCGGGCCGGCCTGCGACTTGGCAGGCTCATGGCCCGGGCCAACGACTTACTCCGCTACGACGTGCCCGCCGCCGGGGTCATTCCCCTTCAGAATGAAGGACAGAAAGAACATGATTCCCGACCCTACGGCAAGAACCATAAACGTGTCAATATACGCCTGCGCATTGGCCTGCGCCTGAATACTTTGATAAATACGGGCGTACCCCGCCAGGCGCGCGCCATGCTGGTCCATTCCCGCCGCGGCCAGATTGTGCGAGAGATTGTTGATCGCCGTTTGAAACCGGGGATTGCCGTCGCGGATGTGCCCGATAAGAACTTGCTGGTGGAACTGGGCGCGCCGCGCCAATAGGGTGGTTACGATCGAGGTCCCCACGCTGCTGCCGATGTTGCGCATGAAATTGACCATGCCGGAGACGGCGTTGTTTTTTTCCGGCGCGATGCCGACATAGGCCGCCAGCGTGATCGGCACAAACAGGAATCCCATTCCGAAGACTTGGTCGACGCGCAACCACAGCGCGGTGTTGAAGCTCATGGTCAGGTTGATTTGCTTGGTCGAGTAGTACATCGCCAGGGCCAGGCAAAGCCAGCCGAAGGCGATGAGCCGCCGCGCCTGAATTTTCGTGGTCAGCGTGCCCATGATGGGCATTTCGATGAGCAGGCACACTCCGCCAAAGGAAATCGCGAAACCCGCGACCTGCGCGGTGTAGCCCGC
>DASYOA010000208.1:0-10099 GCA_036008265.1 Opitutaceae bacterium | reverse complement strand
GACGGCCAACCAGGATTCGCCGCTTACCGACGGCTTTGCCCCCGTGCTCGCCATCGACGTGTGGGAACACGCCTACTATCTCAAGCACCAGAACAAGCGCGCCGCCTACATCGAGGATTTCTGGAGCGTCGCCAACTGGCCGCAGGCCGGCGCCAACTACGAAGCGGCGATCAAGGCATGAACGGGCTGCAATTGTAGCCGGCCTCGTTGAGGCCGGTGCCGGGTCAACGGCCCCGGCTAAAGTTCCGAGCCATCTAAAGCCGTCTGCCAAAAACAAGTGAGGCAGCTCACAAGGAGCTGCCTCACGGGGAAGGGGGACCTGGCGGGATTAGTGCTACAGCAAAACAGAATGAAGTTGATCAGCGAGCGGCGGAAGCTTCGGAGCTTTTCCGGTTGTTGGGAGAAGAGACGCCGAAGAACTCGACCACATGCGTCACATCGCTGTAACCGCGATTTTTGAGCATGTCTTCGATTTGCTTGATCGAGCGGCGAAGTTCGCTGGTGGTTTCGGCATCGATTTCCTCCACCCGGTGCGTGTCTTTGCAAACGACGTGGTAGTGGTTGGTGCCATTGAGGTTTATTTCGTAAAGCGCAGTGCCGTTGTGCAGGAAGCTGCGGCGGACGAAGCCAAGCTCTTCAAACACGGCGAGACAGCGATACACCGTGACAAGGTCGCACGAACTGTCAGCCAGGTCGGTGTGCACTTGCTCGATGCTTGCGGGTTGGCCGCGCTTGATGAGGGCGTTGATGATGGCGATGCGGGGTTGCGTGATACGCATTCCGGCAGACTTTAAACGGGCACAGGCTTGGTCGAGAGCCGAAGCCGTACGGGGAGCGATTTTCGCTGCTGTCATAGTTGGGTAGATTTGTGTAGCAATCATGATGGTGTAAATTTTTAGCACAATCTTTTGCAATTGCGAGTAAAATCTTTGTTTATACGACATTTTTTTCACAAATGAGTGTAAAAATTTACACAATGACTTGCATCATGCCACTAACAGTTAAGAAGTTGCAAAACTGTAACGCGATTTAGCAAAAGACCCCTTTGCGAAGTTGCGCGAGGTGAATCTCTCTGCTACTTACCTCCGTAAATTTTATGTCAGACCTCGTTTTCTCCGAAATTGTCGATCTGATCTGCAAGGAAGATTCACGCTTTGATCGCAAGGCTTACGATTTTGTCCGCCAGGGTCTCGACCACACGGTCAAGGGAATCAAAAAAAAGGATGCCAGTCGCACGACCCGCTCGCAGCACGTCGCCGGCGCCGAGTTGCTTCATGGCCTGCGCACCTACGCACTCGAGCAGTTTGGCCCGCTCGCCAAAACCGTGCTCAACGAATGGGGTGTTGCGCGTTGTGCCGATTTCGGCGACATCGTTTTCAATCTGATCGAATATAATGTTTTCAGCAAAACGGAGAATGACCGCCGCGAGGACTTCACCGAAGTCTTCGATTTCAACGAGGCGTTCGTGAAGCCATTCCAGCCCGCGCGCACACGGCGCTTTGGCTCGTCCACCACCGAGGCGGTTGGCTCGGCGTAACCGCCCGGCTGATGAAAATTAAATTTCCCCGCGGGCGTCCGCGGGGCCGCTGATTTATCATGGCCCCAAAAATTTCTTTCGCTGCCGATTTGCGCCTGCTCGAACCATTCTGGCGCGAACCCGTTGAACGTTTTGTCCTGCCCAACGGTCTGACCGCGCTGCTCAAGCCGGATCGCTCCGCCGCACTCGCCTCGGTGCAAGTGTGGGTCAAGACCGGCAGTCTCCACGAGGGCGCACAACTCGGCGCCGGCCTTTCGCATTATCTCGAGCACATGCTCTTCAAGGGCACCACCCGCCGCGCCGGCCGCGACATCTCCGCCACCGTCCAGGCCCACGGCGGCTACATCAACGCCTACACGACTTTTGATCGCACCGTGTATTACATCGACCTGCCCAGTGAGCACGTCGGCGTCGCGATCGACCTTCTCGCCGACGCCGTCCTTCACTCCACGCTGCCTGCCGATGAAGTCACCCGCGAGCGCGACGTCATTCTCCGTGAAATTGCCATGACGCAGGACGATCCCGAGGACCGCCTGGCTGAGACACTTTTTTCCACCGCCTTCCGCGTGCATCCGTATCGTCACCCCATCATCGGCCACCGCGATGTTTTTGCCGCGGTCACGCGCGACGAACTGGTCAATTACTACCGCACGCGTTACGTGCCGAACAACCTCGCCGTCATCGTCGTCGGCGACATCGATCCTGCCGCCGTGCGCGCCGACATCGGGAAACACTTTGGCGCCGCGCCGCGCGTCGCGTTCGCGCCGGCCCTGGTGGTTGATGAACCGCTCCAACTCGCGCCGCGCGCCCAGCATCGTTTCGAGGACGTTGAGCTCACCCGCGCCATTCTCGCCTGGCAGATTCCCGGCCTCACGCATCCCGACGCGCCGTTGCTCGACCTGCTCGCCACCATCCTCGGCCACGGTGACAGCTCGGTGCTTTGGCGGACCATCCGCGAGCAGCAGCACCTCGTGCACACCATTGATGCGCACAGCTGGAATCCCGACAGCGTCGGCCTCTTCACTATTTCGTTCACCTCCGATGCGGCGAAACGCGAGCCCGCGGTTGTCGCTGTCGAGCGCACGCTTGCGCGCTGCGCCGCGCGCGGCTTTACGCCCGCGCAAATCAAAAAAGCCCTCCGCCAGATCTCCGTCGGCGAAATCAACGTCCGCCAGACTATGTCCGGCCAGGCGTCGCGCCTCGGCGCGGCCGAGGTGATCGTGGGCGATCTCAATTACAGCCGCACGTATTTCTCCCGCCTCGCCGGGGTCAAGCCCGCCGATCTTCGCCGCGTGCTCAAAACCTACCTCGTGCCGTCGCGGCTTACTTCGGTTTCGCTGAATCCGGCGAACGCGACCCCGCCAGCCGTGCCCGCCAGCCTGGGCCAGACAGAGAGAAACGATTTCACCGCGGAAACCCTGCCCAACGGTGCGCGCCTGCTGCTCCAGCCTGATCCGCGCCTGCCCAACATTCACTTCCGCCTGGCCTGCCTCGGCGGCCCGCTTCACGAGTCGCCGGGCAAACGCGGCGCCACCTCGCTCCTCGCCACGCTGCTGACCAAGGACACCCGCACGCGCACCGCGGCGCAAGTTGCACAGGCCATCGAGGAAGTCGGTGGCGCCTTCCAGCCCTTTGCCGGCAACAACAGCTTCGGCCTCGCCCTCGAAGTCCTGCCGACCGACATCGACCGTGGCCTGGCCATCCTGGCCGATGCCGCACTCGCGCCCGCCTTCAAGAAGGAAACCTTCACCACCGAGCGCGACGCCCAGCTGGCCGAGCTGCTGCAGGATGCCGATGAAGTCGTCACCCTCGGCCGGAAGCTGCTGCGCAAAAAATTCTTCGGCGACCATCCCTTTGCCATCGACGCCACCGGCGACGAAGCCGGCTTGCGCGCGCTCACGCCTGTCGATCTCACGGCACTCCATCGCGCGCTCTTCGTCGCGCCCAACGTGGTCCTGTCCGTCGCCGGTGATTTCTCCCCGAAGAAACTCGCGCCGCAGCTCCGCGCCTTTCTCAAAAAATTTCCGCGCACGCCGGTGCCCGTTTCTGCCGCGCGCTTCAAGGGTCCCGTCACGGTCGGCGATTTCATCGAAAAACAGCCGCGCGAGCAGGCCGTCGTCTTCCAGGCCTTTCCCGGACCCGGCCAGTTGGCCGAGGATTTTTATGTCGGCGAAGTCGCCGACGAGCTTTTCAGCGGGATGGCCTCGCGCCTGTTCGAGCGCGTGCGCGAGGAAAAGGGCTTGGCGTACTTCGTGCGCTCCGCGCGCGTGACCGGACTCGAGGCCGGCATGTTTTATTTTTACGCTGGCACCGCGCCCGCCAGCGCCGCCGCCGTGCTGGCCGAGATCGATGCCGAAATTGACCGCGTTCAATCCGGCGGGGTGGAGGAGGCCGAGCTGCGCCGCTGCCAGGTGCGCCTCCAGGCCGGACGCCGCCAAGGGCTGCAACCCAACTCCGCCCGCGCCATGCACGCCGCGCTCAACACGCTCTACGGCCTGCCGGCCAACGACTGGAAAAATTACGATGCGCGCATCGACGCCGTCACCTGCGCCGACCTCGCCCGCTTCGCCAAAAAATATTTGCGGCGCGAACAGCGCGTGCAGCTGGTGGTGATGCCGTGAGCGGCGGGATGTAGCCGGCCTCGTTGAGGCCGGTGTCCGCCTTCGCCAAGGCTTTGGCGGACAGGCCGGGGTCAGCGACCCCGGCTACAACAATCAACCCTGTTGCCCCCCCTTGTCATTCTGAGCGCAGCGAAGAATCCAGTGCGACTCCGTAAGACGGTGACGAAATGGATTCTTCGCTGCGCTCAGAATGACAAGTCGTTTTTAAGACACTCATTAACTGGCGTACGACTAGCGGCGTTGTCTCGGGCTACTGTGGTTAGACCGCCAGCTTTGTGACATCATACTCGTAACGTGAAACAAAATATGGCTCTACCTGTTTGTCGCTGTGATGCCTGAATCCGAAACGTTCATAGACGGCTCTCAACCGTGGCCTTGAGGCTTCACAATCGAGCCGAAGAAAAGATCGCCCGAGCGAACGCGTCCGCAGCACAGCCCATTGAAGCAGTGCTGACGAAACATGACCTCCGGCAAACCGCCTTTTCACCGCCAGACGATGAACGAAAGCTGATTGCTCCTGTGGAACGTCTGGCCAGAACAACAAATCCTGAAGCTGAAACTTCACCGTGCCTGCCACCTCGCCATCGCACTCGGCGACAAAAAACAGTCCAGCGTCAACGTCGGCAGCGACTCGGGATGACAATAACTCGCCATCCTGCCACATGGGCATGCCGGCTTGCTCCAACCAGCGAGTAGCCTCCCGGAGAATATCGGAGACAATCTTTGTGTCCTGTGGCATAGCTTGGCGAACGGGCAGAGACATGATGGGCTAACGTTGGCTAAGCTGACCCGGCTTACCGTGACTTTCTATCTTCACGCCCCTGCCTTCGGCGGCTCGGTGACGCCGCCACTCCACTTGAGCTTCGTGCGCACGACGGAGAAATGCGAATAATCCACGCGCTGGGCGAGCGGCAGCTTGAATTTCGAAAGGGAAATTTCCACCGGTGCGGTTTCACAGGTGACGCGGTTGTGCTGACCGTCCACGGCCACGAGCAGGCGCGAGCCGACGCCGCGGTTGAACACGCGCAGGCGCACGTCGTGCTGGAAGATGATCGAGCGGTTGCTCAGCGTGTGCGGGCAGATGGGTGTCATCGCAATGACCTCCGCGCCGGGGTGGATGATCGGGCCGCCGGCGGAGAGATTGTAGGCGGTCGAGCCGGTGGGCGTGCAAAAAATCAGTCCGTCGCACGAAAACTCCGTCACGAGTTCGTCGTCGGCAAAAACTTCGAGCCGTACGAGGCGCGAGTTGAGTTCGTCCTTGATCAGCACGTCATTGAGCGCGAGGCCGTGATGGCCGGGACCGGTCGAGCAGTCGAGCAGGGAGCGCCAGGCCACCTGGTAGGAGCCGCCGAGCAGCGCGGCGAATTGCGCCCGCGCCTCGTCGGCCGAAAATGTCGTGAGGAAGCCGAGGCTGCCGCGGTTCACGCCGATGATGGGCACCTGCGACTGAACCGATTCGTGCGCCACGCCGAGCAGGGTGCCGTCGCCGCCGATGACACAGCAGGCGTCAAAACCCTTCAAGTAGCCGGAGGGCAGCGGAAAATCCGCCGTGTGCTTGATCTTGGCGCCGGCTTTTTTCGCAATCGCCATCAGCGCCTGTCCGAGCTCGTGCGCGCCCGGTTTCTGCTCGTTGATGACGAAGGCGAGTTTGCGGATGGGCTGCATGGTTAACCGCTAATACACACTAATTTTCACTAATAGCCAAGACTGACGTAAAAACCCGAATGACGAATGAGGAATGACGAATTACCCACTACCAACTACGAAATACCAACTACAGGTTTTTTCTTAAACCCAGCAAAAATTCCCGGTTGCCGTCTGCGCCGGAGACGGGCGATTCCATTTCGCCGATGAGATGCGCGCCAGGCAGCTCGGTCAGCGCAAAATTGCACACGCCATCGAGCGCGGCCTGGCGCACGGCGTCGTCGCGGATGACGCCGCGGCCTTTGTCGGCCTCGGCCTTGCCGGCCTCGAATTGGGGTTTTACCAGCGCCACCAGCGTGCCGCCCGCCCGCAAAAACGGCCACACGGCCGGCAGGACGGTCTTGAGCGAGATAAACGACAAATCCATCACGACCGCGTCATAGCTTTCGCGGGGCAGGTCGCTGGAGCGCAGGTGGCGGGCATTGAGCTGCTCAATGTTGGTCACGCGCGGGTCGGCCCGGAGTTTTCCGTGCAATTGCGCACGGCCGACATCGACGCACGTCGCGCTTGCCGCGCCGGCCTGCAGCACGCAGTCGGTGAAGCCGCCGGTCGAGGCGCCGACGTCGAGTACATGCGCGCCGTGCAGGTCGAAGGGAAATTTTTCCAGGTAGGCCGCGAGTTTCTCGCCGCCGCGGCCGACGAAGCGCGGCGGCTGTTCGATCACCAGCTCCACATCCACCGGCAGTTCGCGGCCGGGTTTGTCGAGCCGCTCGGTGCCGCGTAGCACGCGGCCGGTGAGGATGAGCGCCTTGGCCTGGGTGCGCGTCTCGGCGAGCCCGCGGGCCACCAGAAGTTCGTCGAGGCGGATTTTTTTGGAAGGCATTTGAAGGTTACCTTACTTGGATAGATGTGGGCGGGGTGTCCTCACCCCGCACGGAGGTCAATCACGGGGTGGGACACCCCGCCCACAAACTGCAGATCATGCTAGCTAAGCATAATGTTTCTACCTCAATTTTTGCCGGGCGGGTGACCAGCAGGTTGTGCGGCCGCCGATTTCCGCGCGGGCGAGCGATTTTTTGGTTTTCGGGCAGCGGCCTCCGTCTTCCCAGCGGTGGGGAAACAGCCAGCTCTTGGGCGGGTCGGCGAAAGTCTCACCGATGGTGGCGAGCGCACGGCGGCAGACCCAACGTAGTTCGCGATGCAGCGCGTGCACCTCGGCCGGGGTCAGTCGGCCGGCCAGCTTTTGGGGATGAATGGCTGCGCGCCAGAGTACTTCATCGGCCATCCAGTTGCCGACGCCGGGGAAACGCTCCTGCATCAGCAGCACGGCTTTGATCGGTGCGCGCGCCCGGCGGCGCAAAAATGCGGCCACGGCCACGACCGTGAATGCACCCGACAAAATTGGCGGGGCGAGGCGCGTCCACCACTCGGGCGGAGTTTCGCCAGCCGTGAATTCGATTTTGCCGAACATGCGCGGATCGGTGAAGACGAGGGTGTTTTTATCGGTCGTGAGCACGAGGTGATCGTGTTTCTGCGGTGCGTAGCCGGGAGGCTCGGCGCGCAGCTCTCCGGTCATGCCGAGGTGCACACCGAGCCAGTTGCTGGTGCCGAAGCAAAAGAGCATCTGCTTTGCCGCGGCTTGGGACGAGCGCAGGGTGGAGCCAGTCAGTGCCGAGCTCAGCGCGCGGGCATTCGTGCCGCGGTAGATTTTCGCGCGTTCGTGCACGAGCACCGCGCGAACCGGCCGGCCGAGGCCGGGATTCCATTGCTTGCGGTAGTATTCGACTTCGGCGAGCTCGGGCATGGTTCGGAATTTTAACCACTGATGAACACTTATTGGCACTTATTATTTTTTAACCGCGAATGAACGCGAATAGACCCTACTTCGCTAAAGCTTAGAAGGGCAGGCGCGAATGGCTGGTGAAAAACTGTGCTGCTAGCGCAGCACACGGCCCAAAGCCGTGTTGGCCGTCGGGTTGCGCCAGAAAGCGCTTTTGAAGTGCTTTCTGCCCGCAACGACGGCCAGCAGAGTTTTTCAGCAGCCTATCAGTGTTCATCAGTGCCCATCAGTGGTTAAAAATCTGCTCCGAATTCGCGTTCGTTCGCGTTTATTCGCGGTTAAAAATAATCTCTAAAAATTTATATCAGGGTTTTGGCGAACGTCACGAAGTCGGCAAAGACCGGCACCTTTTTTTCCGCGACGATGGGCAGGGTATGCGGATTGACCCGGCCGGTGCAAAGGGCCACGGGCTTGATGCCGGCGGCCAGCCCGGCGCCGATGTCGGCCGCCGAGTCGCCGACCATGTAGCACTGCGCGGGATCGAGCGCGTGCTGCGCAATCATTTCATGGATGAATTTCGGCGAGGGCTTGCGATAAACGATGGGCTGCTCCGACGTTTCGGGCGCGATGCACTCGGCCTCGAAAATGGGCGGGGGCAGGCCGAGGAGCTCTTCCATCCGGGCGTTGACGCGGTGCGTGTCCTCGAGCGTGTGGAATCCGCGGCCGATGCCGGACTGGTTGGTGAAAAGAAAAAGTTTGAAGCCGAGGGCGCGGGCGCGGCGCAGGCCCTCGGTGGCGCCGGGGATGAGTTCCACGCCGGCGGGGTCGGCGAGATAGACCCGGTCAATGATGAGCGTGCCGTCGCGGTCGAGGAAAAGCGCGCGGTTCACGGCTTGAGTGAAACGTAGGCGAGGAGTTCGGCGGGCGTGACGGTGGCGGTGCCGAGCTTGCCGACGACCACGCCCGAGGCGGCGTTGGCGAAATGCGCGGCGGTTTCCAGGTCGGCGCCGGCGCGCAGCGCGAGCACGATGGCGGCGAGCGCGGTGTCACCCGCGCCGGAGACGTCGAAGACTTCGCGGGCGGCAGTGGGGATCGTTTTGCCGACGTGGCCGTTTTCGCTGAGCAGCATGCCGTCCTCGCCGAGCGTGATGACGAGGTGGCGCGTGTGGTAGAGCTCGTGCAGGCGGGCGCAGATTTGCGCGGAAGGAAACGGCGCATGCGGGTCGGGCTCGATGCCGGCGAGCTGGTACGATTCCTTTTTATTGGGCGTGATGAGATCGAGGTCGTGGAAGGCGAGCTTGCGGCGGGGCTTGGGGTCGAGCGCGATGAATTTGCCGGCGGCGCGCGCGAGCTGGGTGATTTTCCCGACGAACGCGTCATCGACCAGGCCTTTGGCGTAATCCGAAATAATGACGGCGTCGGTCCCGTGGATCACCTTGCCGAGCAGCAGGTCGAGCGAGCCCGGGGCGACTTTGTAGGAGGCGGGCGGCGATTCGCGGTCGAGGCGGCAGAGCTGCTGGTGCTGCACCAGCACGCGGGTTTTGACGATGGTGGCGCCGCCGCTGGGAATGGCGATGGGCTGCACGTTCTGCTCGTAGAGAATCTGCTTCAGCTTTTTGCCCGCGTCGTCGTGGCCAATGCAGCCGGCGACGGCGGTGTGCGCGCCGAGCGCCGCGAGGTTGAGGGCGACGTTGGCCGCGCCGCCGGCGGTCCAGCTGTCGCGCGCGATGTCCACGACGGGTACGGGGGCCTCGGGTGAAATGCGCGTGGCGTCACCCCAAATGTAGTGGTCGAGCATCACATCGCCGACCACGAGGATGCGCAGCTTGGAGATTTTTTCCAGGATGACGCGGGTTTGATCGGGGGTGATGGACATCAGGGCAAAAAATTGTTAGGTGGAGCTTACGCCAATTACGAATCGAATTTAAACGTTTCGCGCGGTAGCGCGGGTAGGGACGGACCGCTGGGCCGTCCGCAATTACCAAATCGGCGCGCCCGGCGGTCGCGCCCTACCTCAATGGTCTCTGGTTTATCATTCAACGCAGTTCCCATATGTAGTGATACTTTGAAAGCAGGGTGGGCGCGTCGTCGGTGACGTGGACGACGTCCTCGATGCGGCAGGCCCCAAGACCGGGATAGTAAAGTCCCGGCTCGACGGTGACAACGGCGCCCTTTTTCAGGGCGGTATCCGCGGTCGCGCCCATGCGCGGCGGTTCGTGGACTTCGAGGCCGAGGCCGTGGCCGGTGCCGTGAAAAAAGCCGGTTGATCCACTTGGGCCATGGCCGGTTTTATAGCCGAGCGATTCAAAATGCGCGACGACCTGCCCGTGCACGTCCCGGCCGCTGACGCCGGTGTGGATGTGCCGCATGGCAAGTTTTTGCGCCGAGCGGACGGCGGCGACGAGGGCGCGCTGCGCATCGTTGGCGCGGCCCTTGAGAAAGGTGCGGGTCATGTCGCCGTGGTAGCCGGTTTTGCTCACCCGTGGAAAAACATCGACGATGATGAGTTCGTGCGGG
>DASYOA010000207.1:0-12185 GCA_036008265.1 Opitutaceae bacterium | reverse complement strand
CCGGGTGATCGTCGCCTGGGGAAAGCCGGGCGGTGATTTCAACCGCGGCATCGAGGTCGAAGCCATCCTGCGCGAGGCCTGCGCACCAAACATCGTGTTTTGCTTCGGGCGCAACCTCGAAGGCACGCCGACCCATCCGCTCTACCAGCCCTACGCGAAGAAACTGGTCGGCTACTTCGGCTAGAGCATTTTTCGATTTAGCTGGACGCAATATTGTAGCCGGGGTCGTTGACCCCGGCCCGGCCTCAACGAGGCCGGCTACAAATGAACACGACCGATTAAATCGAAATTGCTAGAGCCTCGCCAACGCCCGTCGTTTTTACCACAACCGTAGCGTGGAACTTTATTTGATCCGCCATGCCCATGCCACTGCCGCCGGAGAGGATTCGCTGCGGCCGCTGAGCGACCGCGGCCGCGAGGAATGCGCCCGGCTCGTGGCTTTCTTCCAGCGCAACGGCGCGCTGCGGCCCGCCCAGCTCTGGCACAGCCCGCTCGTCCGCGCGCTCGAAACCGCGCGCCTGCTCGCCGACGGCCTGAAACTGGACCACGCCCTGGTCGAAACGCCCGGGCTCCTGCCCGAGGACGATCCCGCCCAAATCGCCGACCGTATCGGAAAATCAGATACGATTGACCGCCTGGCCATCGTTGGCCACGAACCGCATCTCAGCGCGCTCGCCACCCTGCTCGTGCGCGGCAAGGACCATCCCGCCGCCTTTGACCTGAAAAAGGGTGCCGTCCTCGCCTTTGCGCCCGCCGGTGGAACCCATAAAAAAACCGGGCGGCCCCGCTGGCATCTGCTCTGGCACATCGAGCCCGGGCTGCTCGGCCCCCCCGCCAAAACAAACTTAGCGCCGCGCTAAAGAATTGCCCGCAGTCGCGTCGGCCTCCATGATCCTGTAATCTTCTCCCATGGACGTTTCCCAGCCGCCCTTCGGACGCCAGGGCCTGCGCACCCTCGCCGCCATTGTCTTTACCGACGTGGTTTCTTTTTCCGCGCACATGGGGCGCGACGAAGTGAAGACCCTCGGCCTCGTCAACCGCGACTTCACCGAGATGCGCCGGCTGTGCGAGGCTCGCGGCGGCGCCGTCCTCAAAACCACGGGCGATGGCCTGTTGTGTTATTTCGCCAGCGCGGTCGAGGCCGTGGCCTGCGCGCTCGACATGCAAAAGCATTTTTCCGCCCTCGGGAAAACCCTCCCGCCCGGCGACGCGCTCCAGCACCGCATCGGCATCCATCTTGGCGACGTGCTCGTGCAGGACCAGGACGTGATGGGCGACGGCGTCAACATCGCGTCCCGCCTGCAGGCCGAGGCCGAGCCCGGCGGCATCTGCATCTCCCAGACTGTTTACGACGTGGTGAAAAACAAAATCGAGTTGAAAGCCACCTACCTCGGCGCGCGCGACCTGAAAAACATCGCGCAGGCCGTGCCCGTTTACCGCCTCCTGCTCGAGGCGCAGGTTCACGCGGCCGTATCTCCCCCGGCCAAAAAATCCTTCCGCTGGCTGCTACCCGCGGTCATGACCGCGGTTGCCATGGTGCTCGTCACCGCCGTGATGGTGCACGCGCACAAAAAAGCCCTGCCCGCGCCGGCCCCGATCGTGGCCTTAGCGCCCACGCCTCCGGCGCCAGCCCCGATGGCCGCATCGGCCTCCGTTTCTGCACCGGTACCCGCCACAAACGAAACCGCCGCCAGTGGTGCCTCCGCCTCCGCCCCGGCCAAACTGGAGGTAAAAAATTTGCCCGCGCGCCGGGAGTTTCTTCAGGAAATCCACAAGCCCTACCTGGTCCCCTACGATTATGACGGTTTGCTGCAAGCCATCCAGACCGGGAAGGTGAAGGTGGACATGGCTAATCCGCTGCAATTTCGCAAAGCCATCGAGCATTTGTCGGAAATGAAAGCCTGGTTGCTCGAACGCCTCTCGCATTACACCCTGGCCCAGCCGCTCATCGTGCCGCGCTTCGGCGTCAATGGGGAAAAGGACTATAAAATCTACGGCGCCCCCCCAAAGAATATCGTCGTCATATCCAACGGCATGCCCACCAGCATGGATCTCACCAAGGTGAAGCCACCCTTCTTAAGCCTGATTTTGCTGGTAGCCATCAAGAATGATCCCGGCGTCCCCAGCGATGTGATCCTCGGCGCGGCTTCTTTCGCCCATTTTTATAATCTTCCCGAGATGGGAGCCGAACTCCAGCCGATGGGCGGCGGCCAACGCCCGGTGGCCAAACCGGCGGCGCCGACGCCATGACGAGTTCAATATGACCCTTCATCTCCTGCCCACGCGCACCGGCGGCGCGGCCGAGAACATGGCGCTGGATTTCCTGCTGCTGCAGCGCTATCCGCAGGCGAAGGCCGCGCGCTTCCGCCACTACGAATGGCGCGGGCCGGCCTTCACCTTCGGCCTCAGCCAGTCGCTGGAATTCGTGCGTGCCCAGCTTCCCGCCGGCGAAAACTTTGACCTCTGCCGGCGGCCGACCGGCGGCGGCGTGGTCGATCACCGCGACGATTGGACCTACACGCTCGTCATCCCGCGCGGCCACCCGCTTGAGGCGGAGCGCGCCACCCAATCCTACCACAGCGTGCACGCGTGCCTCGCCGATGCCCTCCGTGCGCTCGGCGCGCCGGTCGTGCTCAAGGAACGCCATGTCGATCAGGCGGCGAGCGCTCTGCCCGGCGTATGCTTCCAACGCGCGGAAGTCTTTGACGTGCTCAACGAGCACACCGGCGACAAAGTGGCCGGCGCCGCGCAAAAACGAAACAAAAACGGCCTGCTCCTGCAGGGATCCATCTGGAAACCGGCTGTCGGTGCATTGGATTGGGAGGCGTTTGCAGAAAAATTTTCCTCTGCGCTGGCCGCCACGCTCGGAGCCAAAATAGAGCCCATGCCCTGGCCCGAGTTTGCCGACGGCGAAGTCGAGGCGCTCATTGAGCAATACTCCTCACCCGAGTGGATGGAGTACCGCTGAGCAAATCATTCTCGTAATCGTTCTCATTCTCTCAGGTGCCTTGTGCTGTGTGCTTCCCCCGTAAGGAGCACGAGTACGAGAATGATAAGCGGAGCCAATGCGGTTCGCGAGGACGCATCGCCCTGATCTCGGGCCGGACTAACGGGAAACGCCCGATCCGAGGCAATCAAGGAACAAAGCTCCCTGCCCGGCCCGGCCAAAACGCTTGACAGATACTAAAATGATATCATTTCAGTATCTCTCATTCCTATGAAAACTCCCGCGTTCGGCTCCCAATTATCCAATCACGAGCAGACCGTATCTGCCATCAGCGGCTGGTTCGTCCTGCTCTCAATCTTTGCCCTCGCCGGGCTTGGCCTTTTTTTCGCGTCCACCAATCGGGGAAGCTTTTCCAGTGGCCTGATCGCTGTTACCGCGGTTGCAATAGGCTTCCTCACCCGCGGATTTTTTACTTTGCAGCCCAATGAAGCAGCGGTCTTGACCCTGTTCGGGGCCTATACGGGAACGGTGCGCTCAAGCGGTTTTTTCTGGGCTAGCCCATTTAAGAAGCGGCTTCGTGTTTCCCTGCGGGTGCGCAATTTCAACGGTGAGAAGCTCAAGGTGAATGACAAGCGGGGCAATCCGATCGAGATCGCGGTGGTCGTCGTCTGGCGCATTCAGGATACCGCGCAGGCGACTTTTGACGTCGAGAACTGCGATGATTACGTCCACGTCCAAAGCGAGTCGGCACTGCGGCACGTCGCGAGCAGCTATGCGTACGATGATGGCGAACGCCATGAGATCAGCTTGCGGGGCGGCGGCGAACAGATCACGGCGGCGCTGATGGATGAGCTGCGCGAGCGCCTGGAAAAAGCCGGGGTCGCAGTCGACGAGGCACGACTGACTCATCTGGCCTACGCCCCGGAAATCGCCCAGGCGATGCTCCGGCGCCAGCAAGCCGAGGCGATCATTTCGGCACGCCAAAAGATTGTTCTCGGTGCGGTCAGCATGGTGGACATGGCGCTGCGGGAACTGGCCGAGAAGCAGGTCATCATCCTGGACGACGAACGGAAGGCCGCGATGGTTTCCAATCTTCTCGTGATCCTTTGCGGCGAGACTGCGGCGACTCCGGTGATCAACGCTGGCACGCTTTATAGCTGAACCAAATGCCAACGGAAGAGCGCAAAACCTTTCTCCTGCGGATCGCTCCCGAGCTATGGAAGGAGCTCGAGCGATGGGCCGCAGACGATCTGCGCAGCGTCAATGGCCAGATCGAATTCGCGCTGCGGGAAGCCCTGCGGCGGCGAAAGGGAGAGAAGAAGAAGGAAACGGCGGCCTGGTAGTTTGCCGCCGCACGGATGCAATCTCCAGAATGATAACCCGCTTTGCGCCTACACCCTCCATCCGGTCGCCCGCACCGGCTTGACCGTTCATCTGCCGCGGCAGCCGTTCGTACAAAGGTGATTCACAAGCGAGCATTAGTCCCAAAGGCTTATCCCCATGAAAACAATTCCCCTGCTTTCGGTCTGCGCTGCACTGCTCGCGTGTTCGCCTTTGCGGGCCGATACCGCCTCCAGTTCTGCCGCCCCGGATCCGGCACCTGCGCCTAGCTCCTCGAAAGTGGAGCTTAGGGGAATGCTGGTCACAAGCGGGACGCGCCAGTTTATGCTTTCCAACTCCGGCGGAGCGACAAGCGAATGGGTCGGCCTGGGCGAATCTTTCGGGGACTGGAATCTCGTTTCTTATGGTGAGAAGGATGGCACGCTCGTCCTCAAGAAGAGCGACGGAACCGAGCTCGACCTGGTGCTGGCCAGCAGCAAAGTGGGCGCTGCCGAGGTCAAGGCGACGCTCGCCGATGCGCAGCGCGTGCTGGAGAAGATGCATTTTGGCGAAATGATGGGCAAAGTCCTCGAAGGCCAGAGAACCGCGCAGCTTGCCGCGATCCGTGCGTCGCTCACAAAACAGGGCAAGAGCCCGGAGGAAATCGACAAGATCATCGCCCAGCAGGCCAGCGTCATGAACCGGATGTGGGCCGGCATCGACATGAAGTCGCTGCAGAATTCGATGGCCCAGATTTACTCGGAGGAGTTCACCGCCGACCAGTTGAACGGAATCTCCCAGTTTTACGACACCTCGGCCGGCCAGGCTACTTTGGAAAAGGCACCGGAGATCCAGCATAAGTTGATGCAGGTCCTCATGCCGCAACTGATGGCCGCTCGGCAACAGATGCAGGTGGAACAGCAGGCGCAGAAGGCCGCGGCGAGCCCGGCCGCCACCCCTCCTCCGGTCACCGCGCCAGCTTCCAAATAGGAAACCAAGCGCGCCTTGCTCCGCAAGATTCGACCAATGGAAAACACCCGGCGCATCGGTGATTCGATCGAACCCCTTGATGGCCACAAAAGCGTCAAGCGGCGCCACTACCTCATCTGCCAAACGGTTGGTTGGGGGCTTTTTTTCGCACAGCTGGTCGTTGTGTACGGGCCGCTGCAATGGCCTCAGCTGAAGCCCAACGCATACCCCAGGGCCCATCCGGTCGAACTCTTCACCGGAAGACTCGTTTTCCCCATCGTGATCGGTTTCCTTTTAACCCATTTTGTCCGTCGTTTCCTGACCGGATGGGGTTGGAAACGCCTCGATTGGCGATCCCTGATGCCGCGCGTATTTGCGACCGGCGCGGTCTTATCGTTGCTTCATGTCACGCTCCTTACGGCCATCGGCCTGCTGTTGCAAAATCCCGAAATGGGATTCAGGTCGGGATTGATCTTTGTGGTGAGCTGGGTTGGCAATTCCTTCCTCTTCGACGGCTGGCTGGGGGCCTATTTTTTTTATCACCTCTTTGAGCGATTCAATCGATTGGAGAATGAGCGCCTGCGCCTTGTCACCAGCCAGCAGGAGGCCGAACTCCGTGCGCTGAAGTCCCAGGTAAATCCTCATTTCATTTTCAATTCCCTCAATTCGCTGCGTTCACTCATCGAAGAAGAGCCTGCCCGGGCGCGTCTCGCGGTCACCCAGCTCGCAAATCTGCTTCGATACTCCCTGCAAAGCAGCCAGCGGGAGACGGTCCCGTTGGAGGAAGAGCTCCGCGTAGCCAATGACTACCTCGCACTTGAACAGGTGCGTTATGAAGACCGCCTTCGCCTGCGCATTGATGTCCCGCCCCAGGCGCTGGCCCTGCCGGTCCCCCCCATGCTTTTGCAAACACTCGTGGAGAACGCGGTCAAATACGGCATTGCCCAACGACGCGAGGGTGGCGAAATCGCGATCGTCGCGCGCTACGACGGCGATAGGCTTCGCCTGCAGGTGACCAATCCCCGCGCGCCCGATGCCTCAATCAAAATGGACGCGGAATCGACCGGGGTGGGCTTGCGCAACGCGGCGGAGCGGCTCCGTCTTCTCTTCAGCGACCGCGCGACGCTGCAACTCCGCCTGGACGGCGCGGATTTGGTCGTGGCTGAAGTCCTCATTCCAATGAAACCGAGCCCAAGCCGACTGCCATGAAAGCGCTCCTGATCGACGACGAACGCCTGGCCCGCACCGAACTACGCCGCTTGCTCGCGGCTTTTCCCGACATCGACGTAGTGGGCGAAGCCGCGGACGCCGCCCAAGCGCGCAACCAGCTCGTCACGCTCAAACCCGACCTGCTTTTTCTCGATGTGCAGATGCCGGAAGAGACCGGCCTGGAATTGCTCGAATCACTCGAGCCACCCGTGCCCATGGTCATTTTCACGACGGCTTTCGATGAATTCGCGGTCAAGGCGTTCGAGCTTAATGCGCTCGATTACTTGCTGAAGCCCGTCGATCCAGCGCGGCTCGCCGTGGCCGTGGAAAGACTCCGGGTGAAAGCCAGCGGGGCCGCCACCCAGTCTGCTGCCCCCGGGCGGCTCGCTTCGGAAGACAAGGTCTTCGTGCGCGAAGGCGAGCGGTGCTGGTTCGTCCAAGTCAAACAGATCCGGCTGCTGGAGAGCGAGGGCAGCTATACGCGCGTGCATTTCGAGGACGCCCAGCCGCAGCTTTTTCGCTCGCTCAATGCCATGGAAGACCGGCTCGATCCGAAGTATTTCTTCCGCGCGAATCGCAGCCAGATCATCAATCTCGACTGGATCGACAAGATCGAGCCCTGGTTCGGCGGTGGTCTGGCCGTGCATCTCAAAGGCGGGGCCAAAGTCGAGCTAAGCCGCCGGCAAGCCCAGGAGTTTCGGGAAAAAACCAGCCTGTAAGGTCGATGCCGGTATTTCCAAAATGAAAATCACCCCCTTGCTCACGCTCCTTGCGCTTACGTTCCAGCTTGCGTGCAGCCTGAACCTGCACGCAGCCACGGCTGATCCAAATCCAGCTGGTCATTGGGAGGGTGTCATCGTCGTCAGCCCAACGATAAAGTCAGACTTTGAGGTCGATTTCGCACCCAAGGCGGACCACTCCTGGCATGGCACAATCACGATTCCCGGCCTGAATGTGGATGAGTTTGATCTGAGCCAGGTCAAGGTGGACGGATCGGCGATCACGTTTGCCATGACTGACAAACCTGGAGGCGTGCAATTTGCCGGGAAACTGGCCGACGATTCCAAGGCCATGAGCGGTGACTTCTCCCAAGGGGCGCAGAAGTTTCCTTTCAAACTCGAGCGCGGGGTGACCAAGGATCCCCAGGCCATCGCGAGAATGCTCGTGGGAGCCGCGGGTGTCGGTGACATCGAGATCTTAAAAAAAATGCTCGATCAGGGCGCCGATATCAACAGCCGCACGCCCGAAGGAATGACGCCTCTCTTCATGGCCCGCCTCCGGGGCCAGAAGGAGACGTATGACTTCCTCCTGTCGAAAGGGGCGGATGCCCACGCACCTCACCCGACGCCCGAGGCCATGGTCGATTCGCTTTTCACGCGCCTCTTCAGCAAAGACGGCGCCGGGGCGGCGGTCCTCGTGGCACAAAACGGCAAGATCCTCTTCGAAAAGGGTTACGGGCTGGCGGATATCATCCAGAAGGTGCCGCTCACCACGACCACGAAGTTTTGCCTGGGCCCCGCCACCAGCCAGTTCACCGCCGCAAGCATCCTTTGGCTGCAGGAAGCCGGCAAACTCCATGTCACCGATCCGCTAGCAAAATATTATCCGGACTTTCCCCGCGGCAAGGAAGTCACGCTCCAGCAACTTCTGACGCACACTTCAGGCATTCCCAACTATACCGATCAGCCCAAGAATCCGATGACCCCGGCGACGATGATCGCCTCGATCGAAAAACTTCCTTTCGACTTCAATCCCGGCGCGAAGTTTCGCTACAGCAACTCCAACTACGTCATCCTGGGCGATATCGTTGAGAAGGTCTCGGGACAGAACTACGGCGACTTTTTGAAGCAGACATTTTTTGATCCGCTCGGGATGTCCGCGACGGCCGTGCTTTACCACGATACGCCGCCAGCCGATGCCAGCGCGGGCATGTTTTTCGATGTGCTCGGGATGGCCTCGACAGACACGTCCCACGATACGCCGCCGGTTGACGTTGCCACTGGTTATGAATACACGAACGGACGCTTTAAGAAAACTTGGGACTGGACGGATATGTCCTGGGTCGGCGGGACCAGCTCGCTCTATTCGACGGTCGAAGATCTCTACCGCTGGAACGAAGGCGTCTTCGGCCACAAGGTGCTGAACAACGATAGCCTCGCCGCGGCCTTCGCGCCCGTCGTAACCGAGGAGAACAAGGCTGAGAAGCAAGACGACGGTTATGGATTCGGCTGGATGATATCGCGACTCAGGGGCGCCCGCGAAATCTCCCACGGCGGAGGCCATGAGGGCTTTTTCACCTACCTCCTGCGGCTGCCCGATCGAAATTTTACCGTCGTGGTGCTGACCAACTCATTTCCGCAAAAACTGGCGGTCAATCCTGCGCTACTCGCCCATATTGTTGTCGTGCTTTATCTCGGTTCCGACCTTGCGGTTCTGCCACCAAAGCCCCCGGTGGCAACGGTCCCGGTCGCTGCTTTGGCCGCAATCGAGGGCCGCTATGACTATGGCCCGATGGTTCTCGTCGTCACCCGGGAAGGCAACCGGGTGTTTGCGCAGCTGGGTCTCCAACCGCGATTCGAGTTTTTTCCAAAATCCGAAACCGAGTTCTTCTGGAAGGTGGTCGACGCAGAAGTCACCTTCGTCAAGGACGCCAACGGCAAGGTTGTCCGGGCGATACACCACCAAAACGGACGCACAATCTACGCGCCACGGCTTGAGGATATCGTCGAAATCAAACTGCCTGCCGCCGTTTTGGCGGCGATTGTGGGACGCTATGATTTCGGCAAGCAGATCGCGGTCATCACCCAGGACGGCGACCGGGTCTTTACCCAGATGGGTGACCAACCGCGATTCGAGATTTTTCCCAAGTCCGAGACCGAGTTCTTTTTGAAGGAGGTCAACGCACAACTCACCTTCGTCAAGGATGCCAACGGCAAAGTGGTCAGTGTGATCAATCACCAGAACGGGAAGACGCACAATGCACCACGGCTCGAGGACATCGTCGAAATCAAACTGGATGATGCCCACTCCACCCCGATTCTGGGCGAATATACCCGTGCCCCAGACAAGACGCTCACCATCAGCCGCGAAGACGGCCGCCTCTACGTACAAAAATCGGATGGGCCCAAGGTTGAACTGAGCGCCAAGTCCGACACGGAATTTTTCCTGAACCAGGGGAAGGTGCGGCTGACGGTCGTAAGGGACGCGAAAGGCAACGTGACGAGCGTCATCCTCCACCAGCCAAACGGGAAGTCGCACGAATGGCAGAAGGTGAAACCGGCCGCTCCCTAATTCCAGCGAAAGATAAAATCTCACCCCTATGATCTCCACCCATCTACTCACCAAATCCTTTCATGACAAGCAGCGCGGGGACATCCGTGCAGTGGACGGCGTCTCGCTCGAGGTGCGGCCCGGGCAGATCTACGGCCTCCTCGGCGCCAATGGCGCCGGTAAGACCACGGTCATGCGGCTCCTCGCCACCTTGATCCAGCCATCCAGCGGATCCGCGACCGTCGGCGGCAAGGATGTCGTGCGCGAAGGCGCCTCCGTGCGAGCCCAGGTGGGCTTTCTCGCCGCCAGCACCGCCCTGTACGGCCGCCTCACCGCGCGCGAAGTCATCACCTACTTTGGCGAGCTGAACGGCCTCGCTCGCACAGAGGTGAAAATTCGGCTGGAGCGTCTCGCCACCGAGCTGGAAATGCACGACTTCCTCGACCGCCGCTGCGAGGGATTTTCCACCGGCATGAAACAAAAAACCTCGATCGCCCGGACGCTCATTCACGATCCTGCCGTGATGATCTTCGATGAACCGACGCTCGGGCTCGATGTTCTCTCCGCTCGTGCGATCATTTGCTTCGTCCAGAACTGCCGGGCCCTGGGCAAGACGATTATTTACTCCACCCACATGATGCACGAAGCGGAAAAAATTTGCGATCGGATTGGCATCATCCACGGCGGCCGGCTCCTCACCGAGGGCACTTTGGCCGAACTGCGCCAGCGGACCGGCGAACAGGAGATGGAAGAAGTGTTCATTAAAACAATCAGCAAAAAAGGAACCTCGTGAACCTGAAACATATTGCCGTGGTTTACCGCAAAGAGTTGCGCGACCTCCTGCGGGATCGACGCACCGTGCGTTCGATGATCATCCTCCCGGTGGTCCTAATGCCTCTCATGCTGGTGGGGTTGGGCAAAGTGGAGCGGACGGTCGACGCCCGGGCGCGCGCCGAAATCCCCCTCGTCCAAGTCGTGGGAGGCACCGATTCGCCGGGCATCCTCGCCCGGCTGCAAGAGGACTCAAAAATACGGGTTGAACCGGCGACGACCGACTGGCGTCAGCTTATCGCCGACAAGAAAATCAGGGCGGCCGTGGAAATCTCCGATCATTTCGAAAACGGTCTCCAGGATGGAACCGGGGCGAAAGTCACGATTTACGAGTACCAGGGTGAACTGCGCTCGGGCTTTGCGGCCGGCGAACTGGAGGCATTTTTCCGCCGGCTAAGTTTCGAAACCGCACGCCAACGCCTCGCCGACCGCGGGCTCACGCCAGCCATGCTCCAACCCTTCACGACCCAACGCGAAAACGTGGCCCCCCCGGAGAAAGTCGCCGGCAATAGGATCGGCGGTTTTGTGCCCTATTTTATCGTCATTCTTTGTTTCACCGGTGCCATGTATCCAGCCCTCGACTTGACGGCTGGCGAGAAGGAGCGCGGCACGATGGAGCCCCTGCTCTGCTGCCCGCTGGCCCGGACCGAGATCGTGCTGGGAAAATTCCTGATGATTTTGACGAGTTCCCTCTCCGCGGTGGCGCTCGCCTGTCTGTCGCTGGCTGCATGTATTCGTCTTGGCGGCTTCGACAACCGGGCGGCCAGTCTCGGCCTCGCCCATGTTGATCCCTTCGGCGCCGCAGGCGTGCTCGTGTTGATCCTGCCGGTCGCGGTGCTTTTTTCCTCCGTCATGCTGACGCTCGGCTTGTGGGCGCGCAGCTTTCGCGAGGCGCAGAGTTATTTGCAGCCCATGATGTTTGTCATCATCTTGCCGGCAATAATCGGGATGATGCCGGGCATCGAACTCAATGCCCGGCTGGCTCTCGTGCCCATCCTGAATGTTTCCCTGGCCTCCCGGGAAATGCTGAGCGGGGTGTGGCACTGGCCGGAGCTCCGCCTGATCTTGTTTTCCCTGATCGCCTACGCCGCCGCGGCCCTGTCGATCGCCGTCCGAATGTTCAACCGTGAAGCGGTTATCTTTCGAACCTAGAGCTCCTCAACAACGCTATGATCTCCACCCATCTGCTCGCATCACGGTCCCTTGCCACAACCCCGCATTCACCAAAATTATGAAACACCCAAAATCATTCATGTCGCCCATGTTTCTGGCCGCGGCCACGCTGGCTTTTGCTTCGCTCGGAAAAGCCGACGAACCCAGCCGCTACTCCGGGAGTGACTGGGCGACCCTCGACCCCAAGCAAGTGCAGGCCGCAGCCAAGGCGATCGACCCGGCGCAGCTGGCCGATTGCGACGAGGCCATTATCGATCAAAAATCCATGCGCGTCGTCCATGAGGATGGAACCGCCGAAATGCAGGACGAGACCTTCACCGAGGTGCTGACCGAGAAGGGCAAACAGGCCAATAAGACGCTGACCCGGGGGTTTATGATCCCGTACCATACCGTGGAGGTGTCCAGGCTCGAGGTCATCAAGCCGGACGGCACCGTGGTCCCCGTCGATGTGGCGGCGAACGCGAAA
>DASYOA010000206.1:0-3507 GCA_036008265.1 Opitutaceae bacterium | reverse complement strand
GCTACAGTCGACCCTGCTTGCGATTTGGTTGTTGAAACAACCGCGAATGGACGCGAATTAATGCGAATGAAGCAACAAAACGGGGAAAGTGCAGGTCCAAAGCAAAGACGGACTACTTCGCTTGAAATAGAAGCTGCCTGGCGAAAGGAAGTGGCGTGGCGGATCGATGAAATCAAATCGGGCCGCGCCAAATTAATTCCTGCCGAAGAGGTTCACCGCCGCGCGCGTTCGGCTATGGCGCGAGCGGTTTGAACAAGGGTCTGTCATTCCGAGCCGTGCGAGGAATCTCTGGTCTGTATCAAATGAGATTCCTCGCACGGCTCGGAATGACAATGTGGGTGCCTTGTTCAGATTAAGAGCTTTTGGATGTTTGCTCGATCAAGAATTGTAGGTCTTGTTTTTGTGAACGTCGAATTTCCCGGCCTTCTTTATCAAACCACCAACGCTAGAGCCGAATTGAGAAGTAGATTCGGTTGGTCAGAGAACGGGCTTTCCATCGGCATTGATTTTCTTGAAGCGTTCGCAAAGCGTCACTATAAAATTCAGAGAGTTTATGTTTGCAGACAAGGTGAGCATATAATTCCGCATGACCACCTGAATAGATTGAGGATGCTTTTCGATACCATTCGGCAGCTTGCTGGGCATCACCTTCAATTCGGTAGGCATCTGCAGTCAGAGCAAATATCATGGAGCGGGTTGATTCGTGAAGAGCTGAATTGATGTCTCCAATCTCTGTGCAATCATGATATGGCTGAAGCACCTGAATAATTTCATGCGCTCGGGGTTTGGCTCCATGCATCATTCGCCTCACGATGATGAAAGCCTCGCCAATTTGAGCTTTCGTATATCGCATTAAATTAGTTCTTATTTGCCGCTTTTTATCCCACTCGCCAGCAGCGTCTCAAAATACGGCTCGGTGGTTTCCTTGGCCACGGGGGTGACTTCGACTTTGTTGAAGCCGGATTTTTTCAGGAAGCCGTGCAGGGTGCTTTCCTTGAAGCCGAGCCAGAGGTCGGCGTAAAGTTCGCGCGCTTTTTCGAAATCATGTTCGGCGAGGTCGAGCACGAGGAGCTGGCCGCCGGGTTTGAGAATGCGGAAGGCCTCGTCCACCGCGCGTTGCGGGTGCTGCGCGTGATGTAGCGCCTGGCTGAGGATGGCGAGGTCCACGGATTTGTCGGGCAGGGGGATATCCTCGATGTCACCGAGCTTGTAGGTGACGTTGTCGAGGCCGTTTTTCTTCGCGAGCTCGGCGCCGACCTCGACCATGCGGGGCGAGTTGTCGATGCACCAGACGCGCTGGGCGCGGCGGGCGAGGAGTTGTGAGATGAGGCCTTCGCCGGCGCCGAGGTCGGCCACGACGATGGCCGGCGTGAGACGCAGCGCGAGGTGGCCGATGGCTTCCCACGAGCGGCCGGGGCAGTAATTCTTGCCGAGACGGCCGGCGATGAGGTTGAAATATTGTTCCTGCGCGCGGCGGCGTTTTTGCAGGACGCGGTCGAGGTTGGCGCGGTCGTCGGTTAGCTCGGGCAGCTCGGCCACGGATTCGCAGGCGGAGCGCAGGAGCGCAAGCGTGCGGGGTGGGAGCGCGGCGCGCAGCGAATAATAGGCGCGCTTGCCGTCGCGGCGGTCGGCGACGAGGCCGGCCGAGCGCAGCAGCGCGAGTTGCGAGGAGATGCGCGATTGCGCCATGCCGAGGATTTCCTGCAACTCGGCGACGGAGAGTTCCTCCCGCAGCAGCAGCGCGAGCAGGCGCAGGCGCGTGGGGTCGGAGAGGAGTTTAAGCGTGTCCCAGGAGGCGTTCACTGGGCGCGAGGCTGAGCAAGTCGTGGGGATGTGGCAAGTGTCGGGTGGTGGTGCGCTGAGGCGCACAAGTAACAAGTAGCAGGTATCAAGTAACAAGAGGCAGCGGTGATCTACCAATTTGACGATCATTGCCGGATCGTTCTCGTAATCTTAATCGTTCTCGTTCTCCCGGCCAGAAAACCGAGTACGAGAAAGATAACGAGTACGAGAACGATGGATTACAAAGTTCTCACACAATCTTTAGCACAAACGTCGCCAGCTCCCACGCGCCAATGAGTGCGATGGCGAGCCCGGTGCCGATGTTGATCGCATGCAGTCCGCCGTCGGGAATTTTTTTACCCAACCAGGCGGCAAACCCGCTCAGCAGGAGCCACCACGCGGCTGAGCCAAGGAAGACGCCGGCCACTAGCCAGGAGATTTGCGCGAGGCCGGCCGTGGTGAGGCCGACGCCGAAGCCGGTAAAAATGGCGATGAAGCCGGCGATGGTAATGGGATTGGCGAGGGTGAGGAAGACCGTGGAGACGTAGGCTGCGGTGAGGTTGGGCGCATGCACGGGTTGGCGCGTGCGCTCGGGCGGGTGGCTCCGGATGGTCGTCGTGCCGATGGCGAGAAGGCAGAGCCCGCCGATGAGCTGGAAGCCCCGGGCGTGCCCGTTGAGAAAGACCGTCACGGACGTGAGGCCGATGGCGGCGATGAGGCCGAAGATCGCATCGCCCGTGGCGGCGCCGAGGCCGGTGACGAAGCCGGCGAGGCGGCCATCGAGAATACTGCGGCGGATGCAGAGCAGGCCGACGGGGCCGACCGGCGCGGCCACGGCGAAACCAATGGCAAAGCCTTTTACGATGTGCTCCATGGCGTGGAGGCGCGGGTTTAGTTCCGCGCGTCCACGTAACGGCTGATGCCGGCGATGACGTACTCGTGCTCGCTGCCGCTGAGTTTCAGCTTCACGCGGTCACCGGCTTTTTTCGAGAGCAGGGCCTGGCCCAGCGGGGTTTTGTACGAAATAAGCCGGTTGTCCGGATCGCTGTCCCAGACGCCGAGGAGCGTGTAATTCACTTCCTTGCCGGCATCGTCGCGGAGGCTGACGACGCTGCCAACGCTGACCTGCTCGATGGTCGCGTCCTTGAAATCGGTGATGCGGGCGCGGGCGAGGTCTTTCTCGAGGAGGGTTTTTTGGGCCATGAGCACCTGTTGGTCCTGCTTGGCCATCTTGTATTCGGAGTTTTCCTTGAGATCGCCGTGTTCGCGGGCCGTGGCAATGGCCTTGGAATTCTCGGGGATTTTCCTGGAGACGATGGTCTCGTATTCCTCGCGTTTGCGTTCGTAGCTGGAGCGGGAGACGAGCAGTTGCTCGTCCTTGCTTTCGGCGGCTTCGGCGACGAGCGACTGGATGTTGGGGAAAATCTTGATGAAGCGTGCGAGCAGGGATTTTTTTGTGAGTTCCTCGAAGCCCTGGTTGAGCAGGAGGGTGTTGGCGAGGTCGCGCGCGGTTTCCGGGTCGGCGGTGGAGAGCAGGTCGCTGATCAGGTCGACGTCGTCGCTGAGGATTTCGGCCAGCGGGATGCGGCGCGCGTTGGAGGCCTGCAAGGCCTCGTAATCGATGGCGAAGAAAATGGCGCTGAGCAGGCGCGGGGTGATGAGCTCGGCGAGGAGCTTGGCGAATTTCTTCGAATGGCGGTTCTTGACGATCCAGAGGAGGACGGG
>DASYOA010000205.1:0-3880 GCA_036008265.1 Opitutaceae bacterium | reverse complement strand
AACCGCCGGCGGCGAAGACGGTGTGAGGTTGAGCCACGAAGGGAAGAATTGTTGTAGCCGGGGTCGTTGACCCCGGCTTGTCCGCCATAGCTTTAGCGAAGGCGGGCCCGGCCTCAGCGAGGCCGGCTACATCCGGGCATTGTTGTGGGCGGGGTGTCCCCACCCCGCTTATGAATTTATGCGAGTTTGCGGGGTGAGGACACCCCGCCCACAATAGAAGAGATCTCTGCGTCTTCGCGGCTTTGCGCTTAACTCTCCCTCAAATCGTGCACGCGCTGGCCGCGCCCGCGGCTTCCACCACAAGCGCCTTTTCCTTTTCCGCCAGCACGGTGCGCATACAGAAATCTCCGAAGCGTTCGCCTTCGCTGCGCTCGGTCGCGTAGCGCTTGATGATCGGTGTGAGCTGTGCGACCACTTCGTCGAGGGTCAGGCTCGGCGCAAAAAGTTTATTCAGCCGGCGGCCGTTGTAGTCCGCGCCGAGGTAGAGCGCGTATTTGTTCGGCGCCCGGCCCACGAGGCCGATCTCGGCGATATACGGCCGCGCGCAGCCATTTGGGCAGCCGGTCATGCGGATGCTGATGGCGTCGTTGCGCAGGCCGGCCTCGTCGATGACGGTCTCGAGCTTGTCCAAGAATTGCGGCATCACGCGTTCGCTCTCGGCCAGCGCGAGTCCGCAGGTCGGCAGCGCGACGCACGAGAGCGCGTTGAGCCGCAGCGCGGATTGCTGGTTCTGTTTATCCAGGCCGTGGCGCGCGAGGATCTGTTCGATTTCGATTTTCTTCGCGTCGCTCACGCCGCTGAGGGAAACGTTCTGGCTCGGGGTGAGGCGGAAATCGCCTTCGTGGATTTTGGCGATTTCGCGCAGCGCCGTTTTCATCGGCCAGCCGGGCGTGTCCTTGATCCGGCCGCTGAGCACAAAGAGCATGAAGAACCACGTGCCGTCCGCCGCGCGGTGCCAGCCGTAGTCGTCGGCGATGGTGGTGAACTCGTACGGGCGCGTGGGCGCGAAGCTCCAGCCGAGGCGGCGCTCGACCTCGGCCTTGAACCATTCGATGCCGCGGTCCTCGATCGTGTACTTGAGGCGTGCGTGCTTGCGGTTCGTGCGGTCGCCGTAGTCGCGCTGCGCGGTGATGACCGCATGGCCGACCTCGTTAACTTGGTCGGGCGTGATGAAACCGATCACGTCGGCCAGGCGCGGGAACGTCTCGGCGTTGCCGTGGCTCATGCCGAGGCCGCCACCGACACAGACGTTGAAGCCCGCAAGCTTCCCGTTCTCGACGATGGCAATTAAACCGAGATCCTGGGAAAAAACATCGACGTCGTTCGATGGCGGAACGGCAAAGCCGACCTTAAATTTCCGTGGCAGGTAGGTTTTGCCGTACATGGGCTCGTCCTCGGCCGGCTTCGGCTCGCCGCCGGCGACGAGTTCATCCTCGATCCAAATTTCGTGATAGGCGCGCGTTTTCGGCAGCGCGAACTCGCTGAAGGCGCGCGCGAGCTCGTAAACCTGCTGGTGCACCGGCGAGCGCTCGGGATTCGGCGCGGCCATGACGTTGCGGTTCACGTCGCCGCACGCCGCGATGCTGTCGAGCAGCTCGGTGTGCATCCCTTGGATCATCGGGCGCAGGTTGCCCTTGAGGATGCCATGAAACTGGAACGTCTGCCGCGTGGTCAGGCGCAGCGAGCCGTTCGCACGCTCATCGACCAGGCGGTCGAGCAAGAGCCACTGTTTCGCCGTGCAACGCCCGCCGGGCAGGCGCAGGCGCAACATGAACGAAAAGGCTTTTTCTTTGCCGGCTTTTTTCAACGCGAGACGCTGGTCGCGGTCGTCCTGCAAATATAAGCCGGAAAATTTGGTCAGTTCGGCGTTCTCGTGGGCGATCGCACCCGTGGAGGTATCCGCCAAGTCGCGCGCGATGGTGCCGCGGAGAAAATTCGAGGCGGTCTTGATCGCTTCATTGGGACTCAGTGGCTTGGGCGCGCTGGGCGCAGTAGGCTCGGAACTCATGTAATCATGACAAAGGACACTAACTTGGTCATAATTGCGAGCGAAAGAGATGATTTAAAAGGCAGGTCGGGCTTTACACTCAACACCTGTCTGCCTGCAGCGCGCGTCGGGGATAAACCCCTACCTACCTCGTTTTATTAGCGCCAATTAGCGTTCATTAGCGGTTTTCAAAAAACTACTCCGCGGTTTTATCCGTTGCCCGGCGCTTTTTGGTTTCAGTCGCGCCGGGGATTGGAATCGGCGGGGCCTCGACGCCAGGGACAGCGCGGCTGCGGTAAACGTCGTAGTCGGGAATCAGCCGGTCGTAGGTCTTGTCCATCAGCGGCGACGAGATGATAAAGTCGGCCGAGGCACGATCGCAGGCGATCGGGATGTTCCAGACGACCGCCATGCGCAGGAGCGCCTTGACGTCAGGATCGTGGGCCTGCTGTTCAAGGGGATCCCAAAAGAAAATCAGGAAATCGATTTCGTTGTCTACGATCTTGGCCCCGATCTGCTGGTCGCCGCCGAGCGGGCCGCTCTGGAGCTTGTTGATGGGAAAACCGAGCTCGCGTTCGAGCACACCGCCGGTGGTGCCGGTGGCGAAAATCTTGTGGTGCGCGAGCAGGTCGCGATTGAACTTACACCATTCGATCAGATCGACCTTCTTGTTGTCGTGCGCAACCAGCGCGATCTTCTTGTTCAACTCCATGGAGATTTTTTTGTAAGCCATAAAATTTTTGGTTTCAGCCCGATCAAAAAAGCCAAGCCGGAACCAGGCAGCTTAACCGCTAATGAACGCTAATCGACGCTAATTAATTTTCACGGAAAAATCCAAAGGAAGTGCCTCTCGCGAAGAAAGCGAAGCATCCGAAGGTTCAGACTTTTTGTCATTCAGGACGAAGTGAAAGACCTCCGGCGCGCCCGGTGGCGACCGAGTGCATAGCCTCGGCAGTCGCGTTCAGATCGCGTCGGGACGCCACGCTCCACCACAAATTTCGCCTTCGCGCCCTTCGTTCCCTTCGCGAGAAAGAATTCTTACAGCTACCACCCAATCAACCTGGCATGGCCGAAAGGCCCGGACCAAAACGGCTGCACGTCGATCACCACGAGTGCGAGGACAGCGACCGAAGCGACGGCAACGAGGGACAGCCCGACCCGCTCGGAGACAGGACTTCGCCAGAACGTTCGCGCCACCACCGCGAACATAATCAGTGAACCGACGGCCGGAAAGATATCAGAGCTCATGGAAAGGAACGGGCCGGGTAACGTTCGCGAGCTGGTCGCGAGAAGGAATAAGGAAAGCGCAATCTGCGTCCCGCAGACCCAAAGGCACGGCGAGATCCGGACCGGTGAGAATAAAAATCGCACCAAAAGATTGAGCAAGGCCAGGGCCAGAACCTCTGGCAGAAGCACAAGCATGAGAAATAAGGCTGATCCAGTGATGGTCATGGCAATGGAGTAGAGCTGACTGAACTGACGGGGTAGAAAACAGGCTGAAAGGGTAATAGCCTGGTCAGATCTCAGCACAAATCAGGCCCGCTGGCAAAGATTAGTCGGCGAGCAGGCCGATATTAACACCGTGTTGACCATGAAAGCCGGATTTTCGATCACGAGCCGGATGTTTCTCGCGAAGTAAGCAAAGGCCGCGAAGGTCGAAAATTTTTACCGCGGATTGCACCCTCCTTCGCTCTAGGACAACAAGCTACGGAGGGCAGGCGGATCGATACCAATTGTCACAGCTCTCCGCATCTGCCTCTGCACCTACACCTTCGTCTCCTTCGTTCCCTTCGCGAGAAAAATTGGGTAGTGGTACGTTTTGGGTATTTACCTATCTGCATTAGGTTGTGGGCGGGGTGTCCTCACCCCGCGATCAGTCTCAGTGCGGGGTGA
>DASYOA010000204.1:0-6715 GCA_036008265.1 Opitutaceae bacterium | reverse complement strand
CATGACGGTGAAGCCGAAGCTGTGGAACAGCGGGAGGCAGGCCAGCATCGTGGAAGTGTCAGGCAGGATCGAGAGGCCGGAAATTTGGGCGCAATTCGCGAGCAAGTTCCGATGCGTAAGCACGACGCCCTTCGGCTCGCCTGCGCTGCCACTCGTGAACAGCAGCGCGGCCTCCTCCCGGTCGCCGGTGCGCGGCAGGCCCAGCAACGACGCGAGCCATTGGCCTGGCAGCAACCAGACCGCCACGAGCCACGGCACAATCGCACGCTTGCCGCCGGCGGCGGCAATTTCCCCGCGCAGGTCAAAGGTGCGCGCCGGCCACGGGAAATTCGGGAGCTTATCGCGCATGGCATCCGCGGTGATGACCGCATCGATTTCGGCAATCCGCAGGCTCGCCTCAATGGCTGCGGCGCCGGCCGTGAAATTGAGGTTCACCGGGACTTTGCCGGCCAGGACCACGGCCAGGTTGGCGATGGCCCCGCCGGCGCCGGTGGGCAGGACGATGCCCACACGGTGGGCCGGCACGGTCTTGCGCAAACGGCGCGAAAGCGCGGCGGCGACGGCAAAAAGTTGCCCGGCCTTCACTTCGCGGCGTTCCGCCGTGCGGTCGATGATTTCAACCCGATGGGGCCGCTTGGCGAGCTGGCGCACGACCTCGCGGCCCAAGTGCCGCCGCAACCCGGGCCGTTCCTCGAACGCTTCCGCGCCGAGATCGAGCAAGGCCTGTCGCACCGTCGCAGCGGTGGCCTGCTCCGGCGCAATCGGTTCGCCGAACGCCACGCACACGGGCGTGGGCATGAGCCGCGGCGATTTCCAAATATACTTGTTACTCGAAAACGAAAACAGCGAACCCCACAGGCCGTCGACGGCCGCGGGCACGACCGGCGCGCCGGCCTTGCGTGCCATCAGCTCGAAGCCGCGATACAGTTCCATCAATACGCCGGTGCGCGAAATGCTGCCCTCGGGGAAAAGGAGCACGACCTCCCCCGCCTGCAACTCGCGCACGATGCGGCGCGTGCTATCCAGCGCATTGTGCGGCGAGATGGGAATCGTGCCCGTAAACCAATACAACCAGCGATAGAGAAAATTGGATTGCGCCAGCGACTCATGGCCGACGAAGCGAATGCTCCGCGGGCACGCCAGCTGGAGCGCGATCACATCGACATAGCTTAGATGGTTTGCCAGCAAGAGAACGCCGCCGGCCTTGGGCAGGCGTTCGGCGTTCAGCGCGCGCACGCGGTAGAACAGCCGCGCGACCTTGGCCCCTAAAAACTCGACCGCCCGCAGCAAAAAGGAATGACGTGAAGAGGTGGGCATGAGGTTGAGAAATGAAAGTTGAGAGTTTATAGGTGAGAGTTGAGAGCCTGAACTCAGGCGCGCATTTTCCGGCCCCACTTTTTGGCACCTTCTTCGAGCGCGGCCAATGAAGCCAGCGCGTGTTTGATATCGGCATGGGCGAGGCCGCTGACGACCTTTTCGACCGCGGCCATATAAAGCGGCCATACTCCAGCCCAAAGCTGCCGGCCCTTCGTGGTCAGCATGACCCGGTGGATTCGGCGGTCCTGCGGATGATCTTCGCGCCGCACCCACCCGGCCTTTTCCATGCGATCGAGCAGCCCGGTCACATTCGAGCGATCAACGACGAGCACGTCGCCCAGCTCGCGCTGGCTCAGGCCCGTCGGCGTGCTGGCGAGGACGTTGAGCACGTTGAATTGCGCCTCCGTCACGCCCAGCGGGCGAAAGAAATTCTGGCTCTCGCGCAACAACACCCCGCTCGTGGCAAGCACGCGATTGATGAAATCGACTCCCAGTGGATCTGGCATGTCGATTAGTTGATATGACTATTGTTTATATGTCAACTATTAAACCTTCCATATTTATTGTAGGGCCCATTGCCCCGCGGCCTCCGAAGCTTTAGGAAGGAGGCTCAACGGGCCGGAGTAGCGGGCGGCTGAGGGCAGCCGCCCCACCCTTGCCTTTCATCGTTCGAAAAACACGCGCCTGCGGCGCATTTCCACCCTCACTTGCCGAAAAGATTCAGCAATTGAGGGATATAGTGCTCGATCGCCCGTTGGCCCACGCCTTCCGCAAGGAATTTATAAAGATCGTTGGTGTCCGGGTTGGTCGGAGTGCCCGTGATTTTTATGGGCCGGCTTACCTTGGTGTAGCCAAGCTCGTCGGTTTCTGATGAAAGCTTGCGAATGGCATCGAACAAGGTCGCAAATTCATCGCGCGCGCCCATCTGGATTTGCATCGCCAGCGACTGATCAAGGATGGGCTTGTCCTTTTCGTAAGTGAGCGTGCCGGTGCCAACGATCCGCAATCCCTGGGAAATCACGCTGAAGTCCTTCAATTGAATATCGAGCGACGGGTCGCGGGTGAGCTGTAGGTTGATTTGATCGTAGTGAAACTCCTGCAATGCCGTTGTCAGTTGCCCTACGGCAGCCAGCTCGTTTCCGGCGAAGCCCAAGCCCTTCGCGATAACATTAGTGTCGGTATTTTTCGCCAGGCCGCGAAAAACACCTCCCTTGCTGGTCAATGACATGTCGCCTTGCGCCTGCTGGCCGAGATCGGCTGCGTTAAGGCCGCTGCTGGTGACCTGGCCCATGAGATTAAATTTCCCCTCGACCGTCGGTGGTTTGGACGGGTCGAGCGCCCGGAAGAGCGGCGCGCTGTCCACATCGCTGACCGCGACGTTCGCCTTGAGCGAGTAAGGCTCCGGCGCGTCTCCGGCAAAGTTGACCGCCCCGGCCAGCTTGGCCTCACCACCACTGCCCAACCCGGCGCTGAGCTGGTCGAGCGCAAGTGCGTCGGGACCGAGCTTAAGTTCACCCGCGATGTCGTTCATCTCAAACTGGCCATAGACGACTTTCTTCAGCGCGAGCACGAGATGGCCGCTTACGCCTTTCCAAAAAGGCGCCTTGTCGGTCGCCACGGTCGCCGATTCCGGATTGGTCACGGGCGACGCCGAGGCCGACCCTGTCGGACTTGGCGCCGATTTCATGGCGAGCGGTGCCGCGAGAATTTTCACGTCATCCGCCACGATGAGATCGCTCGCGACGCGCGCGTCGAGGTTCATCCCACCTGCCCCGGACCTGAATGTGCCGCTGAATGTCAGGTCGGATTTGCGGCCGGCGTTTTCAAAAAGCAGCGGCGCGTTGAAGGTGATCTGGCCGTCGGGCGCCAGCTCGGCGCGCACATCGGCCGTGACCGTGGGCAGCGAAGGCGCCTGCGGCGAAGCAAGTCCGGTCAGCGCCAGTTTCACTTCGATTTCCTTTTTTTCGTCGAGGCTGGCCTGGAAATCGACGCGAGCGGTGCCTCCCGTGAGCTGCGCTTTCGCCCCGAAGGCCGGCTGGGCCAGCACCGCGGGCAAATCAGCCTGGAGCTGACCCGTGGCCTTGATCGGCTGGCCCGGCCCGGCGATGGCGCCGGCTTTCGCTTGCAGCGTGAAAAGTGTCGTTGGTCCGGCTTGGGCACTGGCCGTAAATTCAGCCTGCCAGCCTTGCTGCAGCGTGTAGTCGCCGCCAAGGCTGAGCGTCGCGACGTCAAGGTGCGCCAACGGCTGGCCGGCACGTGCAACGGAGAAATTCTTCACTTGCAACGGCTCGGACGATTGGAAATGCATGCCGCCATCGCGCGCACTGACCAAGAGGGTGCCAGTGGCATCGCTGCCATCCACCGTGAGGCCGGGTAGAAACGGCTGTGACCACGCCAGCGGCAAGCCCTGCAGCGCAAAGCTGAACAGGTCTTTCGCGGGATCGGCAACCTTCAGCTCCCTGGTTTTTGCGTTGAGCTCGAAGGATTGGAGCGCGCGGATCTCGGCCACGGGATGTTCACCCGCCACGATCACGTCAAACTGATCGATGCGGGTGACGCCGGCATTCTGGCTCAGGTCGAAATGGGTATCGAGCGTCAGTTGGCCGAGGGCTTGCAGCCCGGCGTGGACGACCTCAAGTTGCCCCGCGGAAACATGCACGTGGCCGGTCGCATGCACGGCGCCAAGGGCAACATCGGCTTCCAACTTGCCATCGCCGGTGGCCTCAAAAGCCGGCAGCGCGCGCCCAAGCGTGAAGGGCGCGAGGTCCGCATCGCGCACATTGAGCTGCCAGTCGCCCGCAAGTTTGGGCGCGTTGGCGGGATAGTCGGCCTTGAGCGCGAAAAGATGTTTGCCCTCGGTATCAAGCGCGACCGTGTAATGCTCCCCGGCAGCGGCGCGAAGGGCATCAGCGCTGAAATGGATGCGCGCACCTTGCGGAAACCTCGGGCCGCTCGCGGTGCCGTCGGTGACAAACCCGAGATGGGAAAACGTCCGCGGCGTGTCGAGCCTCGCGATGATTGTGCCATGCACCGCCAGCGTGCGCACGGCCGGGGAAGAACCGGCCAGCTCCGTGTCGATTTCAAAATCAAATCTTCCCTCCTGCCCCGCCGCCAGCCCGCCGCCCGTAATCGTGACCTGGGCATGAGCCGGCGGTTGCTTGGGGTCAGCCGAAAAAACGACGTCGCCCGACAGCTCGACCGAATCGACCGTGAGATCGACCGGGAGATGGAGCTTTTGAAAGATGCCCTGGAAGGCAGCCGTGGTTGCGATGGCCGGCGCGGCGGCGGTTTGGGCGGACTTCGACTTTCCGCCGGGCGCGGTCAGATCAAGCGTCCATCCTTTGGCGACAAGTTTCTGGATGGAAACTTTTTTGCCGGCGGCAGAAAGCAGGGACAGATCGACCTCCGCGCCTGGCAGGGTCAGGGCCACGCCGGGTTGATTGACGTGCACGTTGTCCAGTTCCACGCGGTTCAGTCCGATCGCAACGCGGCCCACGTCGATGTTGCGACCGGCCAACGCCCGGTGTGCGGCCCAGGTCTGCACCGAGGGCAGAAAAGCGATCCCAACGACCAAAGCCATAAGTGCGGCCAAAACAACGATGCCAATCAGGAGCCGACGCAGGAGTTTCACGACGAAAAGATAAAGCCTACTCTTTAATGATGGCGAGTTTTTGGTTGTGGGCGGGGTGCCCTCACCCCGCTCGAAAGAATGGCGGGTGAGGGCACCCGCCCCACATCATTCAACCGTAGGAGCCTGCTTGCAGGCGACCTTTGCGGTTTACCGACTGGCAGGAAAACTTGGAAATATATTTCGCCTGCGAGCAGGCTCCTACAAATCACGACCAGCCAGCTCATTCCCTGAGCTCAAATTTATCCGCCACGCCCATGGCCCGGCGCAAGCTGGCCACCGCCACGTCGTAGCTATAGTTCGCCTGGATGAGATTGGTGCGCGCCGTCGTGAGATCGACCTGGGACTGAAGGACGTCGAGCTCCGTGGCCGTGCCGGCCGTATAGCGAACGTGGGCCTCGCGCACGGCTTCCTCGGCCTGTTCGACGGTCTTGGCGCTCGCGGCGACCAGCTCGCCCGCTTCTTCAAACGATGAATAGGCCTGGCGCACCTCGACTTCGACCGACAATTGCTCATTGAGCAGCGTCAGCCGGGCCTGTTCCTCCTGCGAGCGCGCTTCCCTTACCCGGCCGGCCGTGGCGCGTCCGTCAAAAATCGCCCAGCTCGATTGCGCGCCGACAAACCAGCCGTTGAGGGTCGACTCGAGATCGTTGGAAAAGGTCCGTTTGCGCAACTCATAGGCGCCGACCGCGTTGAGCGTCGGCCAGTTGTCGGCCTTGGCGACTTTTATGTTTTGTTCTCCACTGGATTGCAGGCGGGTGTAACGCAAAAGTTCCGGGCGGCTGGTGGACGCCGCAGCGAGAGCCGAGTCGAGATCAAACTGCGTGGGCGTGCAGTCGAGCGATCCGGCAAGGTTCAGCGACTGTTGCCCGCTGGCCGGCGTGATCGAGACCAGCCCGAGCGCCTGGCGCAACTGCTCGATGGAAATGCGATAGGTGTTGCGCGCCTCGATGAGCGGAGGCCGGCCATTGGCCAGGGCCACCTCGGCCCGGAGCAGGTCAAACTGCGCGCCGGAGCCGGCATCATAGCGGGCCTTGGCATCCTTGTATTGCTGTTGGAGCAGTTCCAGGTTCTGCTCCTGCACCTTGATCTTTTCCTGGTTGAGCAGGACATCGTAAAACTTCGTGCGCACGTCGAGCAGCGCATCGTTCACCACGCCCTGCATTTCGTAGAGCGCAGCCTCGCGAACATCCTTGGCGGCGTGGATCGCGGCGGTGAACTTTCCCCCGGAAAAAAGCGCCTGCGTCGCCTGGAGGATGATGGACCAGGACTGGTCGTTCGGTGTCGGCGTACCGGCGCCGAAACTTTCCTGCAGGGTTTTTTCCGTCTGCTGATACTGGGAATTGAGCGCGACATTGGGCAGCTCGGCGGCGCGCGTCGTGATGAGGACGCCTTCCTGTTCCTCGATGCGCTGGCGCGCCTGCCGGATGGCAAAATTGTGGTCGAGCGCGAAGCGCAGCGCCGTGGGCAGGTCAATTTCGCCGGGCAAGGAATCCGGCGAGGGCTGGGTTCCTTGAGCAAGAACGGCGGCCTCCTGCGCTGAGGCGACGGAGGCCGAGGCAGCCAAAACCGAGGCCAGAACCAGCGAAAAGAAAGTGCGGGTTGATGAATTCATTTTATTTCGCGACAGGTTGCGGTTGGGAAATGGTGACAACCGAGAGATTATCGGACGCCTTCACGCGATCATGCGTGTGATCCTTGGCGAGCAGGATGTAAATCGAGGGCAGGACAAAAAGCGTGAAAATAGTGCCGATGGACATGCCGCCCACG
>DASYOA010000203.1:0-2313 GCA_036008265.1 Opitutaceae bacterium | reverse complement strand
GTCGGAAATGGTGAAGGATTCGCCGTGGCGGACGACCATGCCGCGGATGGTGTAATCCGGCACCCAGGAGCGGACCCAGGTGTTGATGCCCATGCGCGCGAGGCAAATCTGGGTTTTCGGGCCATCCTTGTGCCGGTAGGCAAACGCCGGCAGCTGCTTCTCGTGCGTGCCCCACCCCATTTCGGCGGTCGTGGTGCCCTCTTCGCGAAAACCTTCGATCGACCAGGTGTTGACGAACTCGTCGATTTCCTTCGGCACGTTGGAAATCTGCGTGTCGCGTTCGCTGCAATGGATGACCTTCACGCCGATTTTCTGCGCGAGTACGTTGAACGCCCGGTCCTTGATGAGCTGCTGGACTTCCTCGGCTTTTTTGCCCTTGAGTTTTTTGTCGGCGATCAGGCTCTGCCCGATGTCGATCAGGCCCTGCTTGGTGAAATGCGACAGGAGCCCGGGATTGGCGCCGTGCTCGATGACGGCGGAGGCGCCCTTGGTCTTCCACTTGGCCAGCATCCGGCGCAGGTTCATGTGGCGCCAGTAAAGCGTCTTCGTCGTCGGCTTGTTGTCCGGCAGGCCGTGGTAGGGATCCCACACCTCGGTCGAGGTGTTGATGTAAAGCACGCCGTGGTCGTGGCACCATTGCAGGATGACCAGCGCGTCGATGTTCCAGGCGAGGTCGATCAGGATGTCGCCGGCGGAAAGATATTTGCCGAGAATGGCGGCGAGATTGCCCTGCTCGACGCGATCCTGCACGAAGCGCACGCCGAGGGCCGTCCACGGCGCGAGCTTGGCCCTGCGGTCCTCAAAGTCCATGACCGTGACATTTTTTGCGGGCACCTTGAGGTGCTTGAAAAGAATGGGGAGCGTGCATTCGGCCACGGCGCCGTAGCCGACAAACAGGATTTTTTTATTGAATTCGATCATGGTGCTGGACGTTGGCGAAGCGGCGAACAGTTGGGGGACACACCCGAGTTTTGAACTGGTCCGCTTGCAAATTAAACCACGAGCTGTGCGGGAAAGGCCGCTGGCTGACAAGCAGTTTTCTCGGAAACGTGTTACGTTTCCGAGAACATCCAACACTCAATATCCTCCTTCGCCAAGGCTACGGAGGACAGGTCGAACATTCAACGTCCAAGGAAAGCCTCCTCCTTGAACGTTGGGTGTTAAATGTTGAAAGTTGAATGTTCAGGCAAGGCCAGCGGTCTCGTCATAGCCGCACCACAGGTTCATGATCTGCACGGCCTGGCCGCTGGCGCCTTTGAACAGGTTGTCCTCGGCCGAGGTGATGATGAAGTTTTTTGTGCGGGGATCGAAGACCGCGGACATGTCCACCCGGTTGGTCCCGGTGACGTGCGCGGTGTCGGGCGTCTCGCCGCTGGCGACGAGTTGCACGAAGGGCTTGCCGGCGTAGGCGGTGCGCCACGCGGCGTAGAGCGCGTCGATGGTCGCGCCGGCCGCGGCGGGCACGGTGATGGTGGTGGCGATGCCGCGCCGCATGGGCGCGAGGTGGGGATTGAATTGGATGATGGTGGGCGCGCCGGTGAGTTTCCCAAGCTGCTCCTCGATTTCCGCGAGGTGCCGGTGCTTGACGAGGCCGTAGGCTTTGGCGCTTTCGGCCCGCTCGACGAAAAGATAGTCCTCGGCGACCTTGCGGCCGGCGCCGCTGACGCCGCTGAGGGAGTTGGCCACGATGTGTTCGCGCGCCACGAGTCCGGCGCGCAACAGCGGCACGAGCGGCACGAGAATACTGGTGGGATAGCAGCCGGGCGCGGCGACAAGCTTCGCCTCGGTTTTCCACGCCGGCGGCGTGAGTTCCGGCAGGACAAAACGCGCTTGCGGCAGCAGCTCGGGCGCGTGGTGCCCGCCATAATATTTTTCGTAAGTGGCGAGGTCGGTGATGCGGAAATCGGCGCTGAGGTCGATCACGCGCTTGCCGGCCGGGACGAGTTTTTTGGCAAAATCGGCGGCGGCCCCGTGGGGCAGCGCGAGGAAAAGTAGATCGAGGTCGCTGGCGGCGAGCGCGGCGGCATCGGAGTCGGTGAAGACCAGCCCCCGGTCGGCGCCGCGCAGCGTGGGCATGACCGACGCGAGGGGCTTGCCCGCGTGGGTACGCGAGGTGACGGCCGCGAGCTGCACATGCGGGTGCCCGAGGAGGAGTTTGACCAGAAGTTCGCCGGAATAACCCGACGCGCCAACGACGCCGACTTTCATAAAGGGAAGAGAATGGATATTTAAGCAGGAAGCCAGGAAACCAGGAAGAAAGAAAAATTGGAGGGATTTGGATGATGGCTTGGTTTGTCATGCACAATTGTAGGT
>DASYOA010000202.1:0-4348 GCA_036008265.1 Opitutaceae bacterium | reverse complement strand
AGATGATGATTTGCCCAATATCGTCAGTGGGAATAAAGCCCTTGGGCAGCAACCAGCCAAAAACACCGGTGAGCGCAACCGCGAGCAGGGCCGCACCGACGGTGGCGGAACGGTGGCGCAGGCAGATTTTCAGCGTCCGTTCATAGAGTTCGCGCAGGTCGTCGAAAACGCGCTCGGTCACCGCAAAGAACCGGCCCTGCGCCGGGTGCGCGCCGGGCGCGGTGGCGCGCAAAAAGCGGCTGCACAACATGGGCGTGAGCGTGAGCGAAACGAGGCCGGAGACGAGGATAGCGCCCGTGATGGTGACCGCAAACTCATGCAAAAGCCGGCCGAGGATGCCGCCCATGAACATGATGGGGATGAACACCGCGACAAGCGAGATGGTCATCGACATGATGGTGAACCCGATTTCCCCCGAACCCTTGAGCGCGGCCTCGCGCACGCCCGCGCCCTGCTCGATGTGGCGGACGATGTTTTCGAGCATGACGATGGCGTCGTCCACCACGAAGCCGACCGAGAGGGTAAGCGCGAGCAGGGAAAGATTATCGAGCGTGTAGCCACAAAAATACATCAGCACAAAGGTGCCGAGCAGCGCCATGGGAATGGCAATGGCCGGGATGACCGTCGCGGCGAGCGTGCGGAGGAAAAGAAAAATGACGAGAATCACGAGCGCGATGGCCAGGACGAGGGTGAACTGCACGTCGTCGACCGACTCGTGCACGGTGACGGACTTGTCGAGGAGGACCTCCAACTTGACCGACCCGGGCAGCTTGGCCTGGAAGGCGGGCAGGAGCTTTTTGATACGATCGACGACCTCGACCGTGTTCGTGCCGGGCTGTTTCTGGATGCCAAGCACGATCGAGCGGTCACCGTTGAACCAATTGGCCACGTGGGTGTCCTGCACGCTGTCGATCACGTGCGCGACTTCCCGCAGGCGAACCGGCGCGCCGTTGCGATAGGCCACGACGATGTTGCCGAACTCGGCCGTGGTCGTGAGCTGGCCGTTGGCGACGACAGTGAGCGCCTCATGCGCTCCGCTGAGCAAGCCGGTGGGAAGATCGACGTTTTGCGAAGCCAGCGCCGTGGCCACGTCCTCGAGCTCAGGGCCGCGGGTCGCAAGCGCACGCGGATCGACCTCGGCCCGGAGCGCATATTTTTGCGAGCCGTAAACCTGCACATCCGAAACGCCCTCGACGGTGGAGATGCGCTCGGCCAGGTTGCTCTCGGCGTATTCATCCACGGTGGAAAGCGACAGCGTGGACGAGCTGAGCGCGAGAAACAGGACGGGCTGGTCGGCGGGGTTGGTCTTGCGAAACGAAGGCGGCGCCGGCATCTGTTGCGGCAGCTGGCGCTGCACGGCGGCGATGGCGGCCTGCACATCCTGCGCGGCGGCGTCGATGTTGCGGTCGAGGGTGAACTGCAGCGTGATCTGCGTGCTGCCGAGCAAGCTGGTGGACGTCATCGAATCGATGCCGTCAATGGTCGAAAATTGCTTCTCGAGCGGCGTGGCCACGGCGGAAGCCATGGTTTCCGGCGTGGCGCCGGGCAGGGTGGCGTTGACCACGATGGTCGGAAAATCGACGTTGGGCAGATCGCTGACGGGCAGAAGGCGATAGGCCATGAGGCCGAAAATGCACAGCGCCGCGCTCAGCAGCGTGGTCATCACCGGACGGCGGATACAAAGTTCGGGGAGATTCATGGCGCGCGGGAGACTGGCTCGCGAAATTTGGAATTATTGGGCGGCAACGGCGGACACAGCCAGCGAGCGTGCTTCGACTTTCGTGCCGGACACGAGGCGAAGCTGCCCGTCGGTGACAACCATTTCGCCCTCACTAAGTCCGCTGGCGATGACGGTGAGTTCGCCGTCCACGCGATCGACCTTGACGTCGCGGAGTTCCACGGTCTGGTCGGGCTTGACGACAAAAACCTGGGTGCCGTTCTGGCCGTTTTGGACGGCGGGCGATGGAACCACGATAACGCCCTCATCCAGGCCAAGGGTCGTATCAACGTTGACCAGTTCGCCGGGCCAAAGCTCGTGGGCGGCGTTGGCAAAGGTGGCCTTCAACAAAACCGTGCCCGTCGTGGAATCGACCGTATTGTCGATGAACTCGAGCGTCCCCTCGGCTTTTTTTGCCACGGCATCGGTGCCCACCGCGGTGGCCGTGAGTTTTTTTCCGGCGTTGAGCGCAAGGCGGACGCGGTCGAGATAGGTTTCAGGCAGGGAATACGCGACGGAGATGGGCGCGAGCTGGTTGACGGTAAGCAACACCGCGCCGGCGTCATTGGCTTTGACGAGCGCGCCTTCGTGCAGCTGAAGCTGGCCGGTGCGGCCATCGATCGGCGCAGTAATCGAGGCGTAGCTGAGCTGGAGTTCGGCATTGGCCAGGGCCGCCTCCTTGGCTTGCACAGTGGCCTTGGCAATTTCTGCCGTGGTCACAAACTGCGTGTACGTGTCCTTGGCGACGAGGGATTGCTCGTCGAGTGGCTTGTAGCGCTCGACGTCGGCATCGGCGTGCTCGGCTTCGGCGCGGGCCGTGGCAAGGTCGGCCTCGGCCATGCGGACGTTGTTTTCAAACGGGCGCCGGTCGAGCGTGATAAGCAGGTCGCCGGCTTTGACCTCGTCGCCTTCCTTGAAATGAATCTCCGCAATGACGCCATCGACCTGCGACTTCACGGAAACGGCGCGGAGACTTTGCACCGTGCCAATGCTGATGAGGTTGACGGGCACGGACTGTTTTTTGACCAGGGCCGTCATCACCGGCACGGGCGGCGCAGCCGACTTGCCGGCATCGCCGCTGCAAGCGGAAATAAGCAGGACAACCAGGGGTATTAGGACAACGGCGAGGCCGCGGCACAAAAATTTCATGGGAAGGAAGATGGGTAGATTGCGCCGGGAGATTTTGCAACCCATGTTGTCTGACGCACCTGACCCCCCAACGTTGCAGACAATCATCCCCTATCCCATGCAGGGATCCGCGAGCACCCTCGTCCGGGTGCTCACCCTCCCCGCGACGGGCCTGCTGGCTACGCCCTCACCCGGCTGGGCAAACTTTTCTGAGGTTACATTTCAAGGCAGGGCGTGTTATTCTTAACCCGCCGCCTTATGGAGGCGAATGTGCCAACGGCACGTTAAGGATAACGCGCCCTGCCCGCCTGCCCTTCGCAGCTGCTTATTCTCAAGCGAGGGAGAACGCTCCCGCGCGAAACGGCCCGATAAATCCTACGGGGCCACGCCGGTTTTCTTCACTTCGTCGGTATGGCGCACGTCTTTGGCGCGGACCAGATAGATGACTTCCTCCGCGATGTTGGTTGCATGGTCGGCAATGCGCTCGATGGATTTCGAGATAAACATGATCTCAAGGGCGCGGCTGATCGTGCCGGGATTTTCGATCATGAAACTGGTGAGCTCGCGATAAAGCTGGCGGTTGATTTCATCGACCTCGGCGTCACGTTTGCAGATGGCGAGGGCTTTGTCCGCGTCGCCCGTGAGAAAACAGTCAAGCGCCCCACGGAGCATCTCGGTGGCGATGTTGGCCATGCGCGGGATGTCGATGTAAGGCTTGAGGGGCGGTTCGGCACTGAGGCGGATGGCCCGCTTGGCGATATTAGATGCTTCGTCGCCCACGCGCTCCAAGTCATGGGAGGCTTTCATCCCCACAATAACCATGCGAAGCTGGGTCGCGACCGGCGCCCGCAGGTTCATGTAGCGGATGGCTTCGTTGTCGATCTCGACTTCAAGGCGGTCAATCTCGTCATCCGCCGCGATCACCTGGTCGGCCTGCGAAGGGTTGCCCTCCACGAGGGCCTTGATGGCATCGCGCACCTGGCGGATGGCGGTTTCGCCCATGCGAAGCAGCTGGCTGCGGAGCGATTCGAGTTCGGCGTCGTAGAAGCGTTGCATGAAAGGAGTGAGTTTGGGGCAAAAAAACGGTTCAGCCGAAACGTCCCGAGACGTAGGCCTCGGTCTGCGGGTTGGCGGGATTCATGAAGATGGTGCGCGTCTCATCGTATTCAATCAATTTTCCCATGTAGAAAAACGCCGTTCGATCGGAACAGCGCGCGGCCTGCTGCATGTTGTGGGTGACGATGACGACCGTGTAGTTCACCTTTAAACTGTGAATGAGCTCCTCGACCTTGGCGGTGGCGATGGGATCCAGCGCCGAACAAGGCTCGTCCATGAGAAGGATTTCCGGTTTCACGGCGAGCGCGCGGGCGATGCAGAGGCGCTGTTGCTGGCCGCCGGAGAGACTGAGGCCAGGGCGTCCGAGCGTGTCCTTCACCTCATCCCACAACGCCGCCATGCGCAGCGACTCCTCCAGACGCTGGCGGAGAAAACTTTTTTGGGTCA
>DASYOA010000201.1:0-3265 GCA_036008265.1 Opitutaceae bacterium | reverse complement strand
ACCGATACATTTATATTTCTGTTGGGGGCGGTAACACTAAGGGGTTGAAATACTGCGGGCGGCGAGGCCGGGATAAACTGGATTGGCTGCAGTATGAAAAAGATTGGCAGAAGAGGAAATACTTGGTTTGTTTTTATCGTTAAATGAAAACCACTACCCCGGTTTCCATGCGCGACGTGGCTTTGCGCGCAGGCGTTACTGCCGCCACGGTCTCCCTTTCCCTGAGGGGCAGCCCGCTCATCACGCCGGCCACCCGCACGAAGGTGCTGAATGCCGCGCATGCGCTCCACTATCAGCCTAATCCGCTCGTGCGCGCCCTCATGCGTTCGCGCCGCCGCCGGGGTGCGGCGCCTGGCGGGCCGACCCTGGCCATCGTGACCGGCTTTCCCTCCCGCCACGGATGGCGGAATCTCACGACGCCGGTCTTTCAACAACTTTTTTCCGGCGTCCGCACCCGGGCCGGGCAATGCGGTTATGACCTGCAGGAATTCTGGCTCTATGAGAAAGGGATGACGCCGCGTCGATTTTCAAACATGCTGCACGCCCGCGGCATTCTTGGCCTGATCGTGGCCCCGCTGCCCGACGCCAATTCCAGCATCGAGCTGGATTGGGAGGGCTTCGCGGCGGTTGCGCTCGGCACCACGCTGGCGAAGCCCGTGCTGCATCGTGTCGTCAACGATTTGTTCCATTCGATGATGATTACGATGGAGCGATGTTACAGCCTGGGTTACCGCCGGATCGGCCTAGCCTTGCGCGCGACCGTCAACCAAAAGGTGGAACGCCGGTGGCTCGCCGGCTACCTGCTCGCGCAAAGCGAGTTGACCGGCCTCGCCCCGCTCACGCCACTCCTGGCCGAGCCTCTGACCGAAGAAGGCTTCCGCGCGTGGTTCCGCCGCGAAAAACCCGACGTGGTCATCGGCCAGCCGCACGACATGCAGCGCTGGTTCAAGTCGTGGGGGGTGCGCATCCCCGAGGACGTGGGCGTGGCCAGCCTTAGCTCGGCGCGCCTCGGCGACCCGGTTTCCGGCATCTACCAGAATTCCGAGTTGATCGGCATGCGCTCCATCGACCTGCTCTCCACGCTGCTCGAACGCAATGAACTCGGCGTGCCCCCCGTGCCCGATTCCCTGCTCGTGGACGGAGTCTGGAATGAAGGCCGCACGCTGGTGGGCCAATAGATAAAGGCTGAAAGACTGAAAAGCTGAAGGGCTGAAAGCATTGTGGCTAAGAATTTGTTTATTGCCGGGACTTTCAGTCTTTCAGTTTTTCAGCCCTTCAGCCCTTACCCGATTTTTTCCGCCTCGATCTCCAGCCGCGAGACGAGTTCGTCCATCTGGTCGATGACGGCCTGCACCGTCTCGCGCCGGGTGAGGTCCACGCCGGCCGACTGGAGCTGTTTCATCGGGTAATCGCTGCCCCCGCTCTTGAGCAGCGTGAGGTAGCGCGTGACCGCAGCCTCGCGGCCGGCCGCGTGGCCCGCGGTCATTTCCTTGAAGAGCTGCGCGCTCGAGGCAAAACACGTGGCGTATTGGTAAACGTAATACGGCGAGTGGTAGAAGTGCGGGATGCGCGCCCAGGTGATCTTGGAGAGTTCATCGAAGGTGACGGCGTCGCCGTAGTAATCATGGAGCAGCTTTTCGTAGATGTCGCTGAGCACGCCGGCCGTGACGGGCGAGCCCTGCTCGGCCAGGCGGTGCATCTGCAGTTCGAAATCGGCAAAGAACACCTGGGTGTAGAAGGTGCCGAGGATGGCATCGGCGGCGTGCTGGATGAGCACGAAGCGCTCCTTGGGATCCGTCGTCGTTTCGAGCAATTGCTCGAGCAGGAAGCGTTCGTTGATGGTCGAGGCCACCTCCGCCACGAAGATGGTGTAGTCGGACGTGACAAAGGGCTGGTTTTCATACGACAGGACGGTGTGCATGGCGTGTCCGGCCTCGTGCGCAAAGGTGAAAACCGCGTCAAGCGTATCGTTATAGTTCAACAAAAGATACGGGCCCACGCCGTAAACGCCCATGCTGTAGGCGCCGCTGCGCTTCCCGTCGTTTTCATACACGTCGATGCGGCCGCCGGAGGTGAACTGCCGGTATTTTGCCTGGTAGTCGGCGCCGAGCGGGGCGACCGACGAGATGACGAGTGGCACGGCCTCTTCGTAGGAATATTTTTTATCGACGGCAAAAATCGGGATGGAATTGTCGTAGAGATGGTAGGTCTCGAGCCCGAGGAGTTTTTTGCGCAGGCGGAGATAGCGGCGGAGCGGGGCGGTGCCGGCGCGGGCGGCGTCCACCAGCGTTTGCACGACGGCGGGCGGGATGGCGTTGGCGTCAAGCGCCGCGTCGATCGCGGACGGGAAGTTGCGCGCCTGCGCGAGAAACCAGTCGCGATGAAGGAGGCTGTTGTAGATCGCGGCATAGGTGTTCACGTTGGCCGCGTAGGTTTTATAGTAGGCGTCGAAGGCCAGCGCGCGGTCGGCCTGGTTGCGGTTCGTCAGCAGCGTGGCCTGATAGGCGGCGGGCGTGAGCGTGACCTCGCGGCCGTCGGAAAACTTCACCGCGGGAAACTTGATGTCGCTCGTGCCCAGCTCCTGGAACACCGCCGCGGGCGTCTGGTTGAACTGCGCGGCATAGGACAGGAGCCGCTCGCCTTTCTCATCGAGCACGTGTTTTTGCTGGCGGTAGGCGTCGAGGATGGTGAAGCGGTAGAAGCCAAGGCCGGGCGTTTCCGCGATCCACTTTTCCATTTCCGCCTGCGGGACGGCGAGCAGCTCGGGCGTGAACCAGGCCGTGGCCGTGCCGAACTTCGCAAAAAGCGCCTGCACGCGCTGGAATTTTCCCGCCACCGTCTGGTCGCGCGTATCCACGTCGCGTTGCAGCTGCGGGTAACAATAAACCCGGTATTGCAGCATGCCGATCGCATCGTGCAGCTGGTAGGCGCGCAGCACGGCGGCGGCGCCGGAGGCCAGCGTGCCTTTGAGCGCGGCAAATTCGCCCATCTTCGCATCGAGCGTTTTCATCCCCTGCTCCCAGGCGTCCCAGTCGGGAAAAATCGGCGAGAAATCCCATTTGTGGGTGGCGGGGATGGTGGCGCGGTCAGAGGTGGCCGGCTGGGCCTTGGCGGTACTCATGGCGGCAAAAAACAGCCGCCAATGCACGGCAACGCGAGACGGAAAAACACTGGGCGGCACAAAAACGCCCATCGCTGGCGCCGGTTAAGGCTGAAACTCGATCACGCGTCCATCGAGGGTGCGCACCCTGAGGGTCTGCCCTTG
>DASYOA010000200.1:0-2098 GCA_036008265.1 Opitutaceae bacterium | reverse complement strand
GGCTCGCCCACAATGCCGCACCGACGATGCCCGCCTGGTTGAGAAATCGCGCCGGCACGACCTGGGTGCGCAGTTTGAGATAGTGGAAAAACTTCTCGTGCTTCGCGCTCACCCCGCCGCCGAGGATGATGAGCTCCGGCCAGAGAATGTTTTCCAGCAGGGATAGGTAGCTGTTCAGCTCCCGGCTCCATTCACCCCAGGTGAGGTCTTTCTTTTTGCGCACCGAGGCGGCCACAATCTTTTCCGCATCCCGGCCCTTGAAGGGCAGATGGCCCAGTTCGCAGGGGAAGATCGCCCCGCGATGGAACAGCACCGAGCCCACGCCCGTGCCGAGCGTGAGCAAAAGCACCTTGCCGCCAAACTTGCATCCCGCGCCAAACGTCATCTCCGCCAGGCCGGCCGCCGCCGCGTCGTTGATCAACGCCACGCGGCAACCCGTGGCCTTGGAAAAAAGTTTTCCGCCGTCGAGTCCGATGAACCCCTTGTGCATATTGGCCGAGGTGAGGATGCGCGGCCCGTGGGTGACGCCCGGAAAACCGATCCCAATCGGCCCACGCCAATGGAAATGCCCGGCAATCTCCGCCACCAGTTTCGCCATCTTGGCCGGCGTGACGGGCTCGGGCGTTTCGATGCGATGACGCTTCGCCAGCAGAAGTCCCGTCTGGGTTTCGACCGGCGCGCCTTTGACGGCCGAGCCGCCGATGTCGATGCCAAGGACTTTCATGGGCCATAGTTCTCACGCCAAGACCGACCGGAACGCAAAAGAGAAATTTTCCTTTTTCAAAAAAAAGCAAGGGTGGCAACCGCCGGGACGATGGCCATCGGTGAAACCCAACTTTCCTGGAACTCGTTTCAAAATTCAAAATGCGCATCGTTTGGCAGGAAAGCCATCGCCGCCAGGCGGGGAGCAGCGTTGTCGGCGAGGGGCCAGTCTCTTTGAGGATTGCCCCCTCGGCTGGGGGCGCGGCCTCACGGCCACATGCACCACCGCCTTGCTCCTCGCCAAAACTCTGCCACGCTGCTCGTTTTGCATTTTGAAACGAGTTCCTAAGCTTCATGCCTCACTCTTTTGATCCCTCGGGAACCAAGGTTTGCCGAGTCAGTTCACGCGTTCTCCTGGGTGCCGTTGGCGTGTTCATCCTGGCCTTTTATGCATGGACCGCCCGGCCGACAGTGCGACAAATGTATGACATCAGCGATCCAGCCGATGCCTATTACAACCTGCTGGTGCAGGGTTTTCAGAGCGGCCAGCTCAACCTGAAACAGGAGGCTCCGCCCGGACTGGCAAGATTGGCCGATCCTTATGATCCGGCGGCTAACACGGCTTATCGGGAGGGATCCCACTTACACGACCTGAGTTACTACAACGGCAAATTATATCTCTATTACGGAGTCACCCCGACGTTGGTCCTGTTCTGGCCTTATGCCGCGCTGACCGGGCACTATTTGTTTCACAAGCAGGCGGTGGCGATTTTTTGCTCGCTGGGCTTTCTCGCCAGCGTGGCCTTGCTCTGCGCGCTTCGGCGGCGCTATTTCCAGGAGGTTTCCGGAGCGGTGGTGGCGGTTTGTGCGCTCGCGCTGGGTCTGGCGACCTGTGTGCCGGCGATGTTGCAGCGTCCGGATGTGTACGAAGTGGCGATCAGTTGTGCCTACGCCATGGTGATGCTGGCGCTGGTCGGCATCTGGCGCGCCTTGCATGATCCGGCCCGGCGGTGCTGGTGGTTGGCGGCAGCCAGCCTCGCCTACGGGCTGGCCGTGGGCGCGCGGCCGAATGTCCTGTTTGGCGCGATTGTCCTGCTGGCGCCGGTCGTCCACGCCTGGAGCTCCGAACGCGACCGGCGGCGGTGGTCGATCGCCGCCCGCCTGCTGGCCGCCGCGGTGGTTCCGATTGCACTCATTGGGTCCGGGCTGATGTTCTATAATTACCTGCGTTTCGACAGCCCGCTTGATTTCGGCATGTCGTACGCGTTGGCCGCAGTAAAGGAGCGCGCGCTGCCGCATATGTTCAGCCTGAAATACCTTTGGTTTAATTTTCGGATCTATTTTTTGCAGCCGCTGCACTGGCACGGCTCTTTCCCTTTTGTGGATGACATCAAGG
>DASYOA010000199.1:0-6542 GCA_036008265.1 Opitutaceae bacterium | reverse complement strand
CCCAGAACGCAGGCAACGACTGACAACGCCTGCCAGGACACCGGCCTGGGCGATTCACAGCTGCGGACAAATCCGTAAAGCGTCAGCAGATAGAACAGGCCCATGAGCGACTCGGCGCGCTGGGAAACGTAGGTAACCGATTCGGTTTGGAGCGGATGCACCGTCCAGATCACGGCCACCGCCAGGGCCAGCGGGACCGCGTCTGCGCCGAAACGTTCACTGAGTGCAGGTCGCGCCAATGTGCGCCGCACGAGACCAAACAAGGTCAGGCCGGCAAGTGCGTGCACGAGCAGGTTGAATGCGTGATAACCCCATGACTTCATGCCACCCAGCGCATAGTTGAGGGCAAAAGTCAGGCTGATCACCGGGCGCCCGCTGGCCGTCGAAGAGGCTGGTGGGAATAAAGCGCTCCCAAAGTGTCTGATTGATGGGCTGCTCGCAATGGAGTGATCGTCCAGAATAAATGGCCCGGACAAGCTGTTGCAATACACCGCCAACGCCGTGAGGACAATGAGACCACCGGCCATGAATATACTCCCGCGGGAGCTGAAAGCCGGTTTGATGTCAGGTCCTCTCGGGGGCATGGGGAAATGATGAATGACCGATTACGGATTACCAACTGCTAATGACCCGTGGCAAACTTTGAACGAATCGTTTGCGGGCCAATGCGCCGGTCGGAAAATCGATGGCGAGCTGAAAAAGAGTAGTTGGTGCGGACGCCCTTCTTCGCAAAAGCTACGAAGGGCACGGCAGGCGTCGGATTGAAACCAACTACCAACTACAAATTACGAATTACGAACGACTCCGCGATTGGAACCAACTACCAATTCCTCGGCTGCTCAAAGAATTGGATGTTGGATGTTCAATGTTGAACGTTGAATGTTCGCCGCCAGGCGGCGGCCTCACCGCTTGCTTTGCTCGATGGCGGTGACCTTGCCGTTCACGAAGGTCACGCGGATATTGTCCTCTTCGTGCTCGGAATAAACCGGCGAGCTCACCGGCTCGTAATAAACATGGTAAACACGGTCCGCGGGATCGAAGAACACGACGCGGCGGTAGCCGACTTGTTCCACGCCTTCGAATCGTTCGTAGTAGGTTTTATAAATCCAGGTGGTCTCATCGCCCTTGGCGGTGACTTTCTGGTGCCGCTCATCCGGCGGGCCGAGGGCGATGTAAACCATGTCTTCCGTATAACCGACCTCGACAATGCCCTGACGGATCTTGTCCTGGGTCTGCGGATCGAGGCGATTGAAGACATCCTGTTTTTCACTGATGCGATGGTCGATGGTGTTGCAACCGGCGAGGGCGAGCAACAGCCCGGCGAAGAAAACGATTTTTTTGAGGTGCATGGTGGGGTGGGGCCAAGGGTTTGACCGCGTTTCGGCTAGGCCGGTTCCTTGCTTAGCGACGTGATTTGGATGATGCGAACCAAGGCAGCAATAAGCGGATGCGGTTCGTCGCGCTGGGCGCTGCGTTCGGGTTGGAAGAGCGTGCCGAAGAAAAACGGATGCCCCGGCAGCTCGAACGCGCGTAGGTCACCGCCATGGTCGAGCGCGGTGAAGCGCAGGCCAGCGGATTCGAGCCGTTCACGCCACGCCGGCGCGGGGCCGTAATTGCAGTGGTAACCCTCATGCGCGGTGTCCCGGCCATAGATTTCCTGCAATCGGCTGCCGGGAACGAAGTGCAGGTCGCCGGTCTTTTCGACGAGCGGGCAGGCCAGTGGCGTGATCACGAGCGCAGCGCCGGCGAGTGGATTTGTTTCAGCGTGATCCGCGGCGGTGAGGCCACAGACGTTGCGGGCAAACTCGATGAGGGCATGCTGACAACCGCCGCATGTGCCGAGAAACGGTCGGCCGGTTTCGCGCGCGAAGCGGATGGCGTCGAGCACGCCACCCATGTTTGCGTAAGGGCTCCCGGGCACGGCCCATAGGGCCGAGAAATCCGCCAGATCGCGCGCCGCATTTTTAACTTTTGTGGTATGAATCCATTCCCATGTGATGGATGCGCCCGCGGCGGTGGAAGCAAGCTGGAGCGCGCGGGGAATGCAGCGATGGGCCAGCCTCTCGTTTGAAAAATCGCCGACCAGTGCGAGAGCCGCCGTTTTCATTTATTCGGAAAGTATTCCATCTGCCGCGCGGTGGCCTCGGCGGCGGCGGGATTGAGCAGGCGTGCCACCACATGCAACGAGGAGTCGAGGCCGGCGCTGATGCCGGCGGCGGTGATGATTTTGCCATTGTCGTGGAAACGCTGCGAGGGATCGATGATGGCGGCCGGCGCGAGTTCGCACAGCAGGTCGAGCGCGGTGTGATGCGTGGTGATGCGCAGGCCGTCGAGCAGGCCGGCCTTGGCCAGCACGAGTGCTCCGGTGCAGACGCTCATCACCAGTTCGGCACTGCGAGTCTTCCGGCGAAGCCATTCGAGCAGGGCGGGCTTTTTGAGCAATGGGCGGGTGCCGCTGCCGCCGGGAATGATGAGCACGTGCGGCGGCGGACAGTTCTCGAGCGTAAAGTCGGGCATCACTTTCAGCCCATTGCGCGCCCGCACGCTCCCAGGAGACTCGGCGACCAGAAACGTGTGAAAGGGCTCGTGGTGGCGGAGTTCATCGGTGAGGGCAAAAACCTCGAATGGGCCGGCGAAGTCGAGCACTTCGACGTCGTCGAAAACCAGGATGGCGACGTTTTTCTTCATGGGAAGGGCGGTAGGGCGGTATTCTGATTAATGTAGCCACAAAAGATCACAGAGAGCACAGAGAAAATGCCATGAGGCAGAGAGAATTGCTTTACGATCCTTGTGAGCTTTTGTGGCAAAAAATGGATTTGAAACACCTCGGCGCGCCCAGCGGTCGCGCCCTACCTGTCAAACACAGGCGTGCATGCCTCGGAATGACAGACCAGACACGATCACTTGGTGTGTTTCGCGAGCGCGGCACCGGTGAGGCGGCAGATGCGCCAGTCCGGCAGCACGGTGGCGCCGAGTTTCTTGTAGAAGGCCTGCGCGGACTCGTTCCAGTCGAGGACGGTCCACTCCATGCGGCCGCAGCCGCGCTGGTTGGCGAGGCGGGCGACCTGCAGCAGGAGCGCCTTGCCGATGCCGCGCTGGCGAAATTCGGGGCGCACAAACAAATCCTCGAGGTAGAGGCCGGGCTTCGCGAGGAAGGTCGAATAGTTGGTGAAATAAACCGCGAAGCCGGCGGGCGCATTGTCTTCGGTGAAGGCGAGCAGGCATTCGGCGGTGGGCCGGCCGCCCGACGGAAAAAGCGCGGCGCGGAGCTTTTCCCCGGTGGCCTCGACTTCATGCGTGAGGTTTTCAAACGCCGCGAGGTCGCGGACAAGCTGCAGAATGAGCGGCACGTCGGCGTCGGTGGCGGGGCGGATAAGGAGAGGCATGTTTTTTAAAAGTGCCAAGGAACAAGGATCAAGTGACAGGAGTCCCGGACCCCAATCTTGTTACTTGGCACTTGGTCATTGTTACTTCCAGCATCAGATTTGAAATTCGGCCTGCCGGCTGACCGCGACGCGGGCTTGGTGGCTGAAGTAGTGGTCGCTGAGCAGCGAGTGAACGGTGTTGAGGCGCGTCAGCAGGTCGGCCAAGAATTCACCGAGGGGCAAGGGTGTGGCGTCCTGGTCGTCATCGGCCTGCCCGGAAAAAAAGGGGGCGAGCTTCAGCGTGCGCAGCGCGCTGAGCATTTCTTCGATGGCAAGTTCAGCGGCATCCGATTCGCTGCGATTTTTGTGAATCGAGCGGAGGCGGTTGAGCATGTTGGCGAGATTGTGATACAGGCTGCGCGGGGCGGCGCCCTGGCGCAGGAGCAGGTCGGCGACAAAGCGCGGCTGGCTGTGCGCCTGGTAGAGCCGGCGATAGGCGTCCTGTGAACCGAGCATGCGAAGCAGGGCGGACAGCTCGGGCGCCTCATGGTCGGGCGCGAGCTTGCCGTGATGGGCGCCGAGAACGTGGCGGAGCGCGCTGCAGGTCATGATGGCACGTTCGAGATGCGAACCGAGGCGGAGAAAATACCATGCGGCGTCGTGCACCATCGTGCGCTCGGCGGTGCCAAAGAAGGCGTTCAGGTCAATGAGCACGCGGGCCACGGTCTTGGCCGTGATGGCTTCGGAGTTGGTATTTTGGGTTCCGAGTTGTGCGCGGTAGGCGGTGTCGAGGGTGGCAACAAGGCGCGGCAGCAGTACCCAGGCTTCCGGGCTGAGGTGGTCGCGCAGGCGGCGGGCATTTTCCGTGGCGAGGCGGACGGAGGTGTAAATGGAGCTGGTATGCTGCGCGTCGAGGGCCATGCGACGGGCGAGCTCGGGCGAGAAAACTTCATGGGGCCGGTTGCGCAGGCTGATCCGCTGGGTGCTGGCGTGGCCGGTGGCCTCGAGCAAGCCCTGCCAGATCGGAAGCCAGCGGCGGCGGTCGCGCGCGGGGATTTCTTCGAGGGCAACGTCATCAAGGATGGAGATCATGCGCGCCGTGGCCTCGGCGCGTTCCAGGTAGCGGCCGAGCCAGAAAAGATTTTCCGCGGTGCGCGAGCCGAGGGCGGCGTGGCCGTTGGCCACGCTTGGAATGAGGGTGGTGTCAGTGGCGCCTGAAACACGCGAAGGGGCCGCCTTTCCATCGATCGCCGCGGCGCGGTCTTGAATCACAATGGCGTCGGCAGTGGAACCCAGGCGGTCGAGGGGTGGATCTTCGGTCCCGAGGTGAACGAGGCCGCCCGGCATGACAACAAATTCCTTCTCTTGCGCGAGCACGTAGGCGATGAAGCAGAAGGGTGGGGAGTTTTTCGTGTCGGGCTGAAGCGCGAGCGGGGCGAGGCGTTTTTGTGCGACGTAAGCAAAAGGCGCCTCGCGCACTTCACGGGCGAGCCCGCGTGGGCCGAGGAGCTCGGGGATGGGTTTGATTTTTTCGCCGAGGCGCGGGTCGTGGGCGGGGCGGAGGCGGAACTCGCCGGGTGTGTCGAGAATGAGGTCGAGCTGGTCGGTGTCGCCGCAGGTGTAGGTGGGCACGGCGGGCAGGAGCGGTTTTTCGCCGAGGTAAAAGCGCATGAGGCGCGGCAGGTAGGCGTCGAGGGTGCGGCTCTCGGCCACACCCGAGCCGATGGCGTTGGCGACGACGACGTGGCCGCAGCGGATGCAATGAAGGAGACCGGGCACGCCGGCGGTCTCCCGGTCGGTGGAAAAAACGACGGGGTCGATATGCGCGTCGTTGAGGCGGCGGTAAATAACATCAACCGGTTCGAGGCCGGCGATGGTTTTAAAGTAAACGCGATTGTCGAGGACGAGCAGGTCGTCGCCCTGGACGAGGGGCAGGCCCATTTTGCGCGCGAGGAAGCTGTGTTCGGCGTAGAACGGGTCGCGCGGGCCGGCAGTGAGGAGGACGATGGCGGGGTCTTCGATGCGCGGGGCGAGTTGTTTCAACGCATCGAGCAGCCGCAGGGGAAAATTGATGATGCTGTGGTGGTCGGGCAGCGTGCGGTAGAGCTCACCGGCTTCCTGCGAGAGAAAGCGGCGGTTTTGCACGGCATAGCCGAGGCCAATGGGCGTGTTGGCGTGCGTGGCGGCGACTTGCCAGCCGGCGGCAGTTTTCACCAGGTCGAAACGCAGCAGCGTGGCGGGGTGCGCGCGGTCGGGCTCGAGATTGAGGCAGGGCCGGCGGTAGTAGGAATCGCTGAGCACAACTTCGGGCGGGAGCAGGCCTTCCCGCAATACGAGCTGGCCGCCGTAAACGTCGAAGAGCAGTGCGTTGATGAAACGCGCGCGCTGGCGCAGGCCGGCTTCGAGTTCGGTCCACTCGGCGGCGGGCAGCACGAGCGGCGTGGGCTCGAGTTCCCAGAAGGGCCCGGCGTGGCTGGCATTCTCAAGCGCGAGGTCGGTGAGGCCGGCGTCGCGGATGTTGGCGCGCAGGCGCGCCCGGAGCATGTGACGTTGGGCGGGACTGAGGCGCGGAAATATGGCAGGCTTGGTGCGGGCGGCAGCGGTCATCGGGAAACGCAGGCTTTTGACGTTGGCCCGGGGAGCAACGGGCCGCGAGAATTTTATCGCCGGGCTGCGCAGCCCGGTCGATTTGGGAGAACGGGAAAGATTTTGGCTAACCCGGAGGTGTATGCCATTTACTTATGAAACACCGGGCGCATGAATGTCCGCTCATAGCTGATGATGGAATGATTCTTCTTCTCGAATTCGTAAGCGGCGCAGCATTCGGCATCGCTCAGGCTCTTAACCCGGTAATCTTCGTAGGCAGCCAAGCTCGGAAAGCTAAAAAGGGCGATGGCAATGTTGCTGGCACCTTCGTGCGGAAGGAAATATCCGTGGTGCTTGCCACCGAAACGTTCAACGAGCGGAAGCCACTTCTTCGCATATTCTTCGAATTGCTCGACCTTGTGCGGATCGATGACGTAGCGGAGATAACAGGTGATCATCTTTTTATAAGCCTGATCATTAGGGGTGACCCGCGCGAGGACAAGCGTGGCGAAAACAGCCCTGGCCTCCGTTTTGTCCGTCGCAAGGCGGATTGTTGTGGGCGGGGTGCCCTCACCCCGCATTGGACCGCTT
>DASYOA010000198.1:0-8975 GCA_036008265.1 Opitutaceae bacterium | reverse complement strand
GGGCGATGGGCTTTTCGCCTTTCATCGCGAGAAGGAGATTCTGCACCGATGCGGTGGCCTGTCGGTCGACGCTTTCGAAAGTCCGCGAGGCAATATGCGGCGTGACGATGCAGTTCGGCAGCTTGAGCAGCGGGTGATCGGGTGGTGGCGGCTCGGCGTCGAGCACGTCGGTGCCGTAGCCGCCGACCTGGCCGGACTTGAGCGCGTCAACCATGTCGCTGGTGTGGACGATCTCGCCGCGGGCGCAATTCAGGATGAGCACGCCCTTCTTCATCTTGGCGATGCTCTTGGTGTTGATCATGTCGCGCGTCTCGGGCGTGAGATTGGTGTGGAGCGAGATGTAGTCTGACGTGGCGTAAATCTCGTCGAGCGTGGCGACGCGTTTCACGTTATGCTGGGCGGCAAATTTCTCGTCCCAATAAACATCGTAGCCGATCGGATGCATCCCGAAGGCATTGGCGCGGATCGCGACTTCCTTGCCGATGCGGCCGAGGCCGATGATGCCGATGGTCTTGTCGAGCACCTCGTGGCCGGTCTTGCGCTTCCATTCGCCCTTGCGGGAGGCGTCCACGCCGTAGAGGAAGTTTTGCTCGAGCGCGAGCAGGAGCAGGAAGGTGTGCTCGGCCACCGTGGTGTGGTTGACGCCGGGCGTGAACAGCACGGGGATTTTCTTCTCGGTGGCAAACTTGACGTCGATCTTGTCCACGCCGATGCCGTATTTGCTGATGATCTTCAGCCGGGGCAGGGATTTCTCGATGACGGCGCGGGTGATCGCGTCGTCGCCGCAGAGAAACGCATCGAACTGGCCGGCCAGCTCCAGCATGCGCGCCTCGGGGAGCGGGCCGCGTTCGCGGACGATTTCGAAGCCAGCGCTATCCAGCAGCTTGTGGTGTGCGCCGGGCGTATCTTGGAATGAGGTGGTGGTAAGAAGGACGCGGATCATGGGAAGAAAACATCAACCCATACTCTTCCCTTCGGGGATGGGAAGAAAAAATACCAGCCTTCGCCCTTCGGGCTACGGCTTGGCAGGCCAGCTTTTTAAGTCTGCGATTGGCCTATGCAAACCAAGCTTATCGTTGAGGCGAATGCTGCCACGACGAAGTGAAACGAAGGCGGGCGGGCCACCCTTTACGATGATTGTAACACCGGTGGCTTTTGCTTGCGCAAACGCTCTGTCCCGCGGTGTATGAGGGAAAGTTGCTCAAAGTTAAAACAGGCTGCTTATTTTCAGCTTTGAGCCAGCTTATAACTCATTTTACGCATGAAAGCCTCAGTTACTGCCCAGCTTCGCCGCCGCCTCGGCGCGAGCGTCGTCCGCACGGATAAAGCGACGTGTTACAAGGCGTCATTCGACAGCAGCAAGCTTTCGTTCCTGCCCGATGCCGTCGCCGCGCCGCGCAACGAAAAGGACCTCGCCGTCGTGCTCGAGCTGGCCAACGCGCACCGCGTGCCGGTGACCGTGCGCGGCCGCGGCACCTCGCTCACGGGCTCGGCCTCGCCGGTGCGCGGGGGCTGGGTGATCGACATGCTCGGTTGGAAAAAACTGCGCATCGACGCCGAGGCTGGCCTCGCGCACGCCCAGGCCGGAGTGAAAATTGCCGATCTCCAGCGTGCGGCGGAGGCGAAGGGCTGGTTTTATCCGCCCGATCCGTCGTCGCGGGAGTACTGTACCATCGGTGGCAACATCGCCTGCAATGCCGGGGGCATGCACGGCGGAAAATACGGCGTCACGCGCGACTTTGTCCTCGCGCTGAAGGGCTTTTTGCCGACCGGAGAACTGGTGGAGTGGGGGACGCCGACGAAAAAATTTTCCGCCGGCTTCAACCTGCGCGACCTTTGGATCGGCAGCGAAGGCATGCTCGGCCTCATCACCGAGGCGACGTTGAAACTGATCCCACTGCCGGCGGCGCGCTGGACGCTGCTCACGGCGTTTGCCGACGAACGCACGGCCTTCGGGGCGGTGCGCGCGCTTTTCGCCCAGCGCGTGCAGCCGGCCATCTGCGAATTTCTCGACCGCTACTCGGTGCAATGTGCCGAACGCGCGACCAAGACCGCCGTGTTTCCCGGCCAGGCCGGCCGGCCGGTTGTATTGCTTGAGCTGGCCGGTTCCATGAGCGAAGTCGAGGACCTGAAATTCGACGTGCTCGCGTGGGCGCACCAACACGCCGTGGCTGTCAAAGAGGCGCGCGACCGGACCGAAGCGGAAGCGCTCTGGGCCGTGCGGCGCAAGTGTTCGGGCGCGATGTTCGAGCTCGGCGACGCCAAGCTCAATGAGGACGTCGTCGTGCCGATGCGCGCCTACGAAAAGTTCGCGCGGTTTCTCGACCGGCTGCGGCGCGAATCAAAGCTGGCCATTCCCACCTTCGGCCACCTCGGCGATGGCAACCTGCACGTGAATATCATGTATCACGCGGCCGACGCCGCCGAGTGCCGGGCCGCCGAGCACGCGGTGCAGCGATTGATGGAGGAAGTCGTCGCGCTGGGCGGCGCGATTTCCGGCGAGCACGGCATCGGGCTGGCTAAGACGCCGTTCCTGCGCGTGCAGCATTCGCCCGCGCAGGTGCGCGCGATGCTGGCCGTGAAACGCGCGCTCGACCCGCGAGGCATCCTTAATCCAGGTAAAATGTTCGACGTCTTTAAAGTCTGGAAACATCCGCGCGTAACGGTAAAGCTGCCCTGGGATCATAAATAATTTATGACCGAGAAAACCACCGGCTACGGACGACTTTGCATTGGCGAAAAAGAAGAGCTCTTCGCGCGTGCCGTCGCGCTCACGGCCGCGCAACAAGCGCGCAGTGCGTCGAAAGTTTTTACCCTGGCGCTCACCGGCGGGCTCACGCCGCTCGAATGGTACGATTGGTGCGTGCGCACGCACGCGTTTCCGCCCGCTTTGCTGGCCGCGGCGCACTTCACCGTGAGCGATGAACGCCATGTGCCGCTCGTGAGCGAAGAAAGTAATTTCGGCCACGCGGCGCGCCGCCTGCTCGATCCGCTGGCCGTTCCTTCGGAGCAACGCCATCCCTGGCCGGTCAGGCTTTCACCGTCGGAGGCGGCCGAGGCCTACCGCCGGGCCTGGGCTGCGCTCGCCGGTCCCGGTCGCGCCTACGACGTGTGCTTCCTCGGCTTGGGCGATGATGCGCACACGGCGTCGATTTTTCCCGGGAGCCCGCTCCTTTCTGACGTAGCTTTTGCGAAGGCAGATGTGATCGAGCTATTTGTGGCGCTCGACACCTCGAAAGGCCCGCGCCTGACCATCACGCCGGCGGGGCTGCGCGCCTGCGATCTCATCATTATCAAAACGCATGGCGCGGCCAAAGCCCCGGCGTTGAAACGCATTTTCTCGGGTCCTTACGATCCGCTGAAAGCGCCGGCGCAAATTTTGAAAACCTGTGCCGAGCGCGTCGTGTGGCTGGTGGACAAAGCCGCGGCGAAGGACATTTGATGCCGGGATTTCAGCAAAGTTGATTGGAGGTGGAGCGCGACACTTCTCCGACGCGCTCAGATTGATTCACCACAAAGACCCAAAGAGCTCAAAGAGGTTTGGCTTCGTGTCCTTCGTGCCTTTGCGGTGAAGGATTGATTGGACTGTTCTTGTTAGGTTTAGAACGCGTCGGGACGCCGCGTTCCACCAGCAAACCTGCCTTAGAATAAGGCATCGGAAATCATGGCGGTTTGAAAACAACCCAATGATGATCACTTTGATCCAACCAATGACCTTGCCGCCTTCCGATCATTTCAATGGAAAGACCTTTTTCTATCCGGGATCCACGTCCGAGCGCGGATTTCGCGATCTTCTCCGCTGGAAATTGATGGGCCGGCCGGCCCGCTGGCCCGAAAAAGTTTCAGTCACTCCCGTCAGTGTTCCGCCGGCGCCGCGAGGCGATGGCGTGACAATTACCTGGATCGGCCATGCCACCTTCCTGTTGCAGATGTCCGGTTCGACCTGGCTCACGGACCCGGTTTTTTCCGATCGCATCGGGCCGATCAAAGGCCTGGGTCCGCGACGAGTCGCCTCGCCGGCCATTTCCTTGGCGGACCTGCCCAAGATCGACGGCGTCCTTCTCAGCCACGATCACTACGATCACTGCGACCTTGCCAGCCTGCGCGCACTGGTGGAGAGAAATGCTGCTCTCGTCGTGGTTGCCCCGCTGAATTACGTTTCCCTGCTCAAGCCGGCCCGCGGAGCGAGCAACCTGGTGGAGCTGGATTGGTGGCAATCATGGGAAGGACCGGGAAACGTGTCGATCGAACTTGTGCCTGCGCGCCACTGGTGCCGCCGGAGCATCGGCGGGATGAACACACGATTGTGGGGCGGATTTTTTCTCCGGCTCGGCGGCCGGTCGGTTTATTTCGCCGGTGACTCAGGTTATGATGCCGCGCTTTTCCAGGAAATCGCCCGCCGGTGCGGGCTGCCCGACGTTGCCCTGCTGCCGATTGGAGCCTACGAACCGCGCTGGTTTATGAACGTCGCGCACATGAACCCGGCGGAAGCGGTGGCCACCCACCGCGACCTCAAGGCACGCCGCAGCATCGCCATGCATTGGGGCACCTTTCAGCTCACGGATGAAGCCTACGACGCCCCCGCCGAGGCTCTTGCCGCGGCCCGGGCTGCAGCCGGTATCCTTCCAGAGGAGTTTCTCCTGCTCCCCTTGGGTGGCACTCTTGCAATTTAGGGTGCGTCTGCGAAAGCCGTTAAAGTCCAAGCCAAGTTTTCAGGGCCTGATCGAGTACACTCCGATCTCGGCTGGATAACTTGCCGACAGATTTGACCACCAGCCGATCTTCAATGGTGGCGAGTTGCGATTTGATGCCACAGGTCACGTTCAATCCCGCTGCCTGCCAGTCCCGCAGCGGTATAGCCACATTCTGCAATTGAGATGAGATCGGGGCGACGAAGATGTCTCCAGAATGCGCGCTGTGTCCAATTACTACGGCTGGACGGACTTTTCGGCTGCTCAGATCCGTGAATGGAATCGGCAGCAGTACGATCTCATTTCTCGAGAAGCTCATTAAAAACGTCGTCTGAGCTGTCCCATGCCTGTGTAAGAGTGTCTTCGCTTACTTTAAGCCAAGTTGCACGTTCATCGTCTTCATGAGATTGAATCGTGACGGTGACATGGGATTTTTCCGGCAAAGGCAGCGGCTCGGGAAGTTTGAGCATCCCTTTTTCGTAAATGGCTTCTACGATCCTTGTCATAATGTGAAGTTAGCGTCTGTTAAGCCATTGGCAAGTCAGACCACGTTCACCACCGCATACGTCCGCTTGCCTTTGCGCAGGAGGATGTACTTGCCGAAGAGGAGGTCGCTGGCGGTCGCGGTGCGGGAGGCTTCGGCGACGCGGACATTGTTCAAATAGATGCCGCCGCCTTCGATGTCTTTCCGGGCCTGGCCTTTTGAGGGCGCGAGGCCGGCGTGGACGAGAAGCTCGGTGAGGGGCGTGCCGGCGCCGGCGAGTTTGGCTTTCTCCAAATCCTTGGTTGGCACTTCGCCGACGACGTCCTTGAAAACTTCCTCGCTCACGCCGTCGAGGTTGCCGCCAAACATGATTTCACTGGCGCGCATGGCATCGGCACAGGCGCTTTCGCCGTGCACGAGCGTCGTGAGTTCGCGGGCAAGGGCAAGGTGCGCGGCGCGCCCCGCGGGATTTTTCGCGTGCTGGTGCGCGAGGTCGGCGATGGTGTCGTGATCGGCGAACGAGAGCATCTTGGTGATTTTGATCACATCGGCGTCCTCAAGCTGCATAAAAAACTGATAGAACCGGTAGGGGCTGGTCTTTTGGGGATCGAGCCAGATGGCGCCGCCGGCGGTCTTACCGTATTTGGTGCCATCGGCCTTGGTCATGAGCGTGGCGGTGAGGCCGAAAACGTGCGCGCCGAGTTTTTTGCGGCAAAGATCGGAGCCGGCGGTGATGTTGCCCCACTGGTCGCTGCCGCCGATCTGGAGTTCGCAGTTGAATTCCTTGCGAAGGTGGAAAAAGTCGAAGGCCTGGAGGAGCATGTAGCTGAATTCCGTGTAGCTGATGCCGCTCTCGCGGTCTTCCATGCGCGCGCGGACGGATTCTTTGGCCATCATCCAGTTGACGGTAAAATATTTTCCGATGTCGCGCAGGAACTCGAGGTAGGTGAGGGGGGCGGTCCAGGTGGCGTTATCCACCAAGCGTGCGGGGTTTGTCTTGTTTTTAAAATCGAGCAGGCGATGGAGCTGATTCTTGATTGCATGGACATTATGGGCGACCTGCTCGGGTGTCTGGAGGTTGCGCTCGGCGGATTTTCCTGAGGGATCGCCGATCATGCCGGTGGCGCCGCCGGCCAGCGCGATGGGGTGGTGGCCGTATTTTTGGAAGCGCCCCAGGGCGAGCAGTGGCACGAGGTTGCCGACATGGAGCGAGTCGGAGGTTGGGTCGAAACCACTGTAGAGCGTGATTTTTTTGTCGGCGGCGAGGCGGGTGGCGAGTTCGGTCTCGTCGGTGCAATCGGCGACGAGGCCGCGCCAGCGAAGGTCTTCCAGGAGCGTCATGGGCAAGTGCGCAGTTTTTGGCCGGACGGGGCCCGGCGCAAAACAAAACTTATAGGCAAACCCACAAATTTAGAATTACCCCTTCTACCGGGAAAATCAGTTTGTCTAACCGCGGAGGCCGGCTCTAGCTTGTCCCTTCCTTGCCGCGCACGACGCGTGGCAAAACCTAACCTCAGCTGTTTTTTCCACCATGCCACTCGCCACCGGCTCAAAAGCCCCCGACTTCACGCTCAAGACCAAGACCGCGGAAGGACTCAAGGACGTCACCCTCAGTGCCAATTTTGGCCAGAAGCAGACCGTGCTCCTGTTCTTCCCGCTGGCGTTCACCAGCGTCTGTACGCAGGAGATGTGCGACACGACCGCCGGCCTGGGTGAGTATGAGAAGCTCGGCGCGACCGTGTATGCCATCAGCGTGGACAGCCCGTTTGCGCAGGAAGCGTGGGCCAATACGAACAAGATCAAGCTCACGTTGCTCAGCGATCTGAATAAGACCACAACCAAGGCTTACAACGTGATTTTCCCCGGCCTCGCCGGCATCGGCGATACGTCGGCGCGCGCGGCGTTCGTCATCGGCAAGGACGGCGTCATCAAATATTCCGAGCAAACCGCGACGCCGAAGGATCTGCCGAATTTCGCCGCCGTGAAGGCGGCTTTGGCCAAGGGCTGAAGGACTGGAAAACTGAAGGGCTGAATAACCGTGAAAAGTCTTTGGCCTCATCTTTCAGTCCTTAAGTTTCCATCTGTCACGCCTTCAGTCTTTCCGCTATTCAGCCTTTCAGTCGTATGAGCTCTCCCAATCCGTTCAACACGCTCCAGGCCTTTTCGGCCAACGGCGCGTCGCATAAATTCTACTCGCTGCCTGCGCTCGAGTCGGCCGGCTTCAAGGTTTCGCGCCTGCCGCTCTCGATCCGCCTCGTGCTCGAGTCGCTGCTGCGCAATTGCGACGGCCAGCGCGTGGCCGAGCCCGCGGTGCGCGCCCTGGCGGGTTGGGTGGCGAAGGCGCCGCGCACGGAGGAAATTCCGTTCGTCGTCGCGCGCATCGTGCTGCAGGACTTCACCGGCGTGCCGCTGCTCGTCGATCTTGCGGCGATGCGCTCGGCCGTGGCCCGCCTCGGGAAAAATCCCAAGATCATCGAGCCGCTCGTGCCGGTCGACCTGGTGGTTGACCACTCCGTGCAGGTCGATGCCAATGGCACCCCCGGCGCTTTTGCGCGTAATTTGGAAATCGAGTTCGAGCGCAACCGCGAACGCTACCAGTTTTTGAAATGGGGCATGCAGGCCTTCGACACGTTCAAGGTCGTGCCGCCCGGCATCGGCATCGTTCACCAGGTCAACCTCGAGTTCCTCGCGAAGGGCGTGCTCCAGGACGCGGCGGGCGTTTGTTATCCGGATACGCTGGTTGGCACTGACTCGCACACCACGATGATCAACGGCCTCGGCATTGTCGGCTGGGGCGTCGGCGGCATCGAAGCCGAGGCGGGCATGCTCGGCCAGCCGGTGTATTTCCTTACGCCCGACGTCGTGGGCGTGCACCTCACGGGCGCGCTGCGTGAAGGCGTGACCGCGACCGACCTGGCGCTCACCGTCACGCAACTCCTCCGCAAGGCGAAGGTTGTCGGTAAATTCGTCGAGTTTTACGGCCCCGGCACGGCCGCGCTGCCGGTCGTGGATCGCGCGACCATCGCCAACATGGCGCCCGAATACGGCGCGACCATGGGCTTTTTCCCGATCGACGCCGAGTGCACCAACTACCTGCGCAACACCGGGCGCAACGCCGAGCACATCGCGCTCTACGAAGCTTACTACCAGGCGCAGAACCTCTGGGGCGTGCCGCAAAAAGGCCAGATCGACTACTCGCAGGACCTGGAACTCGATCTCGGCAGTGTCGTGCCGAGCGTGGCCGGCCCGAAGCGTCCGCAGGATCGGATTGAATTGCCGAAGCTGAAAAACGAATTCACCACGGCTTTTTCGCGCCCGGTGGCGGAAAATGGCTTTGGCAAACCGGCGGCTGAAATGTCCAAAACCGTGCACGTCTCGGCCAACGGACACGGGCATTTTCATCCCGGCGGCGGCAGCCAGCAGCCGGTTTCATCGGAACGCGCGGCGGCCTGTGCGACCAATCCCGCAACCGAGCGCGAGATGGCCAACAACCGGCCGACGCCCGATCCCGTTCCGGCGTCCGTGCCGGGCATGGCAGGCGACATCCACCATGGCTCGGTGCTCATCGCCGCGATCACGAGCTGTACGAATACTTCGAATCCTTCCGTCATGCTGGCGGCCGGCCTGCTCGCGAAAAAGGCGGTCGAGCGCGGGCTGAGCGTGAACCCGCTCGTCAAGGCCTCGCTCGCGCCCGGCTCGCGCGTGGTCACCGATTATCTCAACCGCACCGGACTGCAGCCCTATCTCGACCAGCTCGGCTTCAACCTCGTCGGTTACGGTTGCACCACCTGTATCGGCAA
>DASYOA010000197.1:0-4664 GCA_036008265.1 Opitutaceae bacterium | reverse complement strand
GAAAAATGCGCGCTCGGCTGCGAGCACTTCGCCCGCCATGCCGCGGCGTTTCTCGCCGACGAGCACCCCGCCGGCGCGCCAAAAAATTCCCGCGTCACTTTTGCGCCCCTCGGCGTCGTCCTTGCCATCATGCCGTGGAATTTTCCGTTCTGGCAGCTCTTCCGCGCGGCCGCGCCTGCGCTCATGGCCGGCAACGTGATGCTGCTCAAGCACTCCTCCAACGTCAGCGGCTGCGCGCTCGCCATCGAAAAAGTTTTCGCCGCCGCCGGCGCGCCCCGCCACCTGCTGCAGACGCTGCTCGTTTCGTCAAAAAAAATTCCCACGCTCATCGCCGACCCGCGCGTGTGCGCCGTCACGCTCACCGGCAGCACCGCCGCGGGCAAACAAGTGGCCGCGCTCGCCGGCGCCGCAATGAAAAAGGGTGTCTTCGAACTCGGCGGCAGCGACGCGTATCTCATCCTCGCCGACGCCGACCTCGACCATGCCGCCGAAACCTGCGCCGCCGCGCGACTCGTCAACAACGGCCAGAGCTGCGTCGCCGCCAAGCGCTTCATCGTCGTCGAGCGCGTCCGCGCCGCGTTCGAGGAAAAGTTTGTGGCCTGCATGGCGGCGCGGCGGATGGGCAATCCGCGCGACCCGGCGACCGGGGTCGGCCCGCTCGCCCGCGAAGATTTGCGGACCGACTTGCATGCGCAGGTCCGGAAAAGCGTGCGCCGCGGCGCACGCCTGTTGCTCGGCGGAAAGCTCCCGCCCGGCCCGGGATTTTTTTATCCACCCACCGTGCTCACGACTGTCGCCAAGGGCATGCCAGCTTACGACGAGGAGCTTTTTGGCCCGGTTGCCGCCATTATCCCGGTGCGCGACGAAGCCGGGGCGCTGGCCGTGGCCAACGATTCCCTTTACGGCCTCGGCGCCGCCATTTTCACAAAAAGCCCAAAGCGTGCCGCCGCCCTCGCGCGGCAACTCGAAGCCGGCCTCGTGTTTGTAAACGATTTTGTGCGTTCCGACCCCGCCCTGCCCTTCGGCGGCGTGAAGCAGAGCGGCTATGGCCGCGAACTCGGCCCCTACGGCATCCGCGAATTCGTCAACGTGAAGACCGTGGTTGGTGGGTGATAAAACCGGGATTTTCCCGCGGATCAAGCGGATGAGCGCGGATATTTTGCCTGTCATTCCGGACGTAGTGAGGAATCCCGTTTGGGCACAGTGTAACCTATTGGGTTACACTGTGAGTGAGATTCCTCGCTCGGCTCGGAATGACAGAAGTAATTGTGCGCCTGCCCTCCGTCTTGTCCGCCATAGCTTCAGCCGTTTCGACAAGCTCAAGGCCCTGAGCTCGTCGATGGGCGACGGCGGAAGCCTTGGCGAAGGAGGGGCGTGGCGACGGGCATTGTTACATTTCGGTTAGGGTCAAAAAAAGTCTCGTTTCATCGGCCGTACCGCTTACGCTCGCCCTCCCCGTTTTTTCCATGGCCAGGCGCACACCCAAGTCTTCCGTTCCTCTTTCCACCGCGGCCCCCGCGGTGAACAGCGCCAAGCCTGGGCCGGCCGCATCCGTTGAAGCACCCGCCGAGGATGGTTCGCCCAAGCCGTACAAAGCGGCTTACTTCAACCGCGAGCTTTCCTGGCTGGCCTTCGACCGCCGCGTGCTCGAGCTCGCGCAAAACGAGCGGGCCCCGCTGCTCGAGCGGGTGAAATTCCTCGCCATCGTCAGCTCCAACCTCGACGAGTTTTTTGAGATCCGCGTCGCCGGCCTTATCCAGCAGGTGGATTCCAGCGTGACCGAGTCGAGCGTGGACGGCCTCGGCCCGCGCGAACAACTCCGCCGCATCCACTCCGTCGTCGCCTCGCTCGTCGAGGATCAGTACCGTTGCTGGCACGACCAGCTCGTGCCCGCGCTGGCCAAAGAAGGCATCGTCTTCAAGGCGGCCAGCGGGCTGACCCTGGGCGAGCTGAGCTGGGTAAAAACCTATTTTCAGGAGCAGGTTTTTCCCGTGCTCACGCCGCTCGCGCTCGACCAGGCCCATCCCTTTCCCCAGCTCGGCAACAAGGCCCTCAACGTCATCGTCTCGCTCGACAATCCCGAGACGCCCGAAAACGAGCATCTGGTCGCGATCCTGCCCGTGCCGCGCATCCTGCCGCGGCTCGTTCACATCGAACCGGCCAAGGGCGGCCCGCAGCGCTACATTTTCCTCACGGAAATCATCAAGCTTTGCGCCGACGTTTTCTTTCCTGGCTACAAGATGACCGGCGCGCATGCCTTCCGCGTCACGCGCAACAGCGACCTCTACATTGACGAGGAAGAGGCGGCCAACCTGCTCAAGAAAATCGAGGAAGAGCTGCGCAATCTCCGCCGCGGCGCCGCCGTCCGCCTCGAGATCGAGAACGGCGTGAGCGAGCCCATTTTCAACACGTTGTGCGACCAGCTCGGCCTTTCGCAGGAATATGTCTTCCGGCTGAACGGCCCGCTCAACCTCCTGCGCCTGCTGAGCCTTTACGATATCGACCGGTCCGACCTGAAATATCCGGCCTTCACGCCCGTCAACATCTCGCCGCTGCACAACATTGCCACGGTCTTCGAGACGCTGCGCACGCAGGATGTGCTCCTGCACCACCCCTACGAAGCCTTCACGTCCGTGGTTGAGTTTGTCGAGCAGGCCGCGCGCGACCCGCAGGTTTTTGCCATCAAGCAGACGCTCTATCGCACGAGCGGCGGCTCGCCCATCGTCCGCGCGCTGATCGAGGCCTCGCGCAACGGCAAGCAGGTCACCGCGCTGGTCGAGCTGAAGGCGCGCTTCGACGAGGCCAACAACATCCAGTGGGCGCGCCAGCTCGAGGAAGCCGGCGTGCACGTCGTTTACGGCCTCATCGGCCACAAGATCCACTGCAAGCTCTGCCTCGTCGTCCGCCGCGAAGGCAGCGCGCTGCGCCACTACGCCCACCTCGGCACCGGCAATTACAACCACCGCACCGCCCGGCTTTACACCGACCTCAGCCTGTTCACCAGCCGCGAGTCCATCACCTCCGACGCCATCAACCTTTTCAACTCGCTCACCGGCTTCAGCCGTGCACCGGAGTTTCATCACCTGCTGGTCGCGCCGTTCAACCTCCACCAACGCATCCAGGAATTGATCCAGCGCGAGACCGACCACGCCGCCGCCGGCAAGCCCGCCCGCATCATCGCCAAGATGAACTCGATCGTGGACAAGGCCACGATCGACAACCTTTACCTCGCCTCGCAGGCCGGCGTGCAAATCGACCTCATCGTGCGCGGCATCTGCTGCCTCGTGCCCGGCGTGCGCGGCCTCAGTGAAAACATCCGCGTGCGTTCCATTGTCGGCCGCTTCCTCGAACACGCCCGCCTCTTTTATTTTGAAAACCACGGCGGCGAGCCGCTCGTCCTGGCCGGCAGCGCCGATTGGATGCCGCGCAATTTCTTCCGTCGGGTCGAAGTCCTTTTCCCGATCGGTGATCCCGAGCTGCGCCGCCGCATCACCGACGAGCTCATCCCGATGGAGCTGCAGGACAACGACAACGCGCGCCTGCTGCATGCCAACGGCGCCTACCTGCCCGTGCCGCGCGCCGCGGGCGAGCCGTCGTTTTCCGCGCAAAATTATTTCATGGCCGCGGTCTCCCAGCGCGCGCAGGCCACCGCGACGGCCCAGGAAGGCGACGCCTCCGGGTGAGCCGGGCGATCAATCTCAAATTTGAGATCTCAGATTTGAAATCTATTCCCCCACCCGCACGGGCATGACCAGCATCGGCCGGCCGAGCCACTGCAGGCGGCGCTGGATGGCGAAGGCGGTTTCATTGTGCAGCACACGGTTCCACCACGTCTCGCGCTGAAAGACGAGTTTGCCGCCGAAAAACACCGCGTGGGGAAACTCATCGCCGATCTTATCGCACAGTTTCACCGCCTCGGCCACCGGATCGATGCCATCCGTCAGGCGGAACGTCGCCGGCACACCCAGGCCGCGCGCGACTTCGCAATATTTCTCGAGATCGGCGCGCACTTTCGCCTCAAGGTGCACGGCCTCTTCGGCTCCTTTGAAATTACCTGAGTCGAGCACGGCCACCGACGCAAAAACGACCTGCTTGTAGTGTTTCGGAAACGTCCGCATCACCGCGAGCAGCGAGTGCACGCCCAGCCCGCTGTAGCTCGCGACGAGGATCACCGCGGTCGGCTGCGCCGGATCGAGCGGCGTGGACGCCGGAATGGGATGCGATGATTTCGGCAGATCGTCCAGGATCTCAGAGAGCTGGCGCACCCGCGCGCGCACGCCGCGGTAATGGTTGCGGATGAACCAGCACAGGGCGATCAGCGCCGAGGTAACGAGCAGCGTCATCCAGGCGCCTTCGGTGAATTTTGCCGCCACGACCATCACGAGGATGAAGACGCACAGCACCAGCGCCACGCCGTGCAAGAGGAACGCACGCTTCCACGAGGCGTGTTGCTGGCGATGTTCTTGCAGCCAAAAACGGCACATGCCGAGCTGCGAGAGCGAGAAGGTCACGAACACGTTGATCGAATACATTGTCACCAACACGGTCACATCGCCGCCCGTATAGAACAGGCTCACGATGGCCGCGCCGCCGATCAGGAGCACGCCGTAATGCGTCGTCAACCGCTCGGAGAACGCGCTGAAACGATTCGGCAGCCAGCCGTC
>DASYOA010000196.1:0-2611 GCA_036008265.1 Opitutaceae bacterium | reverse complement strand
CGCCGGCTGCTCCTCCAGTAAACGCAAATCGTTGGTGAACTGACCCTGCAGGAAGTTGAATGCGTCCGGCCCCGACACCTGCAACCATGCCGCCGGCGCCCAAATGTGTGCTGCGGTCAATTCTGAGTGCTGCATGTCTTTTATTAGCTTAAACTAAGCAAATCTTTGAAATGTTAACAATTTTTTCCAACTTCGCCTTGACTATGCGGGCAACCGCTGTATCTGTACAACCATAACTTTCACTTCTCCCGCCTAGCGGGAGTTTTGGGGTAACTAAGAAAGCAATGGGCGGCCCGCTTAGGGGTAGGCGGGCCGCCTCTCTTTTTGCCCGGCGGCAGAGCCGCCGAACGCCCAAGGCGTGTAGTTGGTAATTTGGCTTTGGTCATTGGTTTCAGTCCAAAGTTTGCCATGCCCGCCTAGTCCGCAACTGGCTCGCCAAATGGGTCGAAACTACCGAAACGGCGCAGGATCGAAACCAATTACCAAATACTAACTGCCAACTACGCGCCGGGTGACTTCGTCACCGGCGGCGGCGAAAGCCGCTTGCCCCGCGCAATTCGGCCCGGCAATCTCGACCTTCCGTGCAAAAAACTTCCGACCTCAACGTCGTCGAGACGCGTGCCCTGCCCTCGCCTGCGCAGCTCCTCGCCGAGCTGCCCAAAAACGATGAGCAAGCCGCTTTCGTCGCCCGCACCCGCGGGGAAATCCACCGCATTATCTTTTCCGACGACAAACGCCTGCTGCTCATCGTCGGCCCGTGCTCCATCCACGATGTCGTCGCCGGGCGAGAATACGCCGCGCGCCTCGCCGCGCTTGCCCGCTCTGTCGCCGACCGCGTCATGATTGTCATGCGCGTGTATTTCGAAAAACCGCGCACCACCGTCGGCTGGAAAGGCCTCATCATGGATCCGCACCTCGACGGCTCGCACGACATCGCGGCCGGCCTGCGGCTCGCGCGCACATTTTTGCGCGACGTGCTCGACCTTGGGCTGCCCACCGCCACCGAGCTGCTCGATCCCATCACGCCGCAATATATCGCTGACCTCGTTTGCTGGTCCGCCATCGGTGCGCGCACCGCCGAGTCGCAGACTCACCGCCAGATGGCCTCGGGACTTTCCATGCCGCTCGGTTTCAAAAACGGCACCGATGGCTCCATCCCGACCGCCATCAACGCCATCCGCGCCGCCGCCCAGCCGCACACTTTCCTCGGCATCAACCTCGACGGCGCCGCCTCCGCCATCGTCACCCGCGGCAATCCCAACTGCCACGTCGTCCTGCGCGGCGGCGGCGGCGGCCCCAACTACTCGCCCGCGCACATCGCGCAGGCCGAGCAGCTCCTGGACAAGGCCCGCCTGATCAAGGCCATCCTCGTCGATTGCTCGCACGACAACTCATCCAAGCAACCCGAGCGCCAGCCCGAGGTCCTGCGCGCCGTCCTCGCCCAGGTCGCCGCCGGCAATACCTCCATCATCGGCGCGATGGTCGAGAGCAATCTCCACGCCGGCAGCCAGCCCTTTCCCCAGCCGCGCGAGAAACTCCTCCCCGGCGTGAGCATCACCGACGGGTGTATCGCTTGGGACACTACGGAAGCGATCGTGCGCGAGGTCCACGCCGCGCTCGCGCCGCGGTTTAAGTGATTCAGAATTTTAAGGTAGGGCGCGACCGCCGGGCGCGCCACGGTTCCCTCAAAGCATTTTCACATCCTCCTTCGCCAAGGCTATGGAGGACAAGGAAGGTCGCAAAGGGACGCGAAGAGATTGGTGGCGGCCCGGATCAAATTTCCAAGCGGGCTCTATTTTTGCATTCGATGGCGAAATTCCAACGACTCTTCGCGCTACTTTGCGACCTTGGTGTAAACAATGGCCTGCCTGCCTTTCGCGTTGAACGTTGAATGTTGAACGTTCAAGGCCGCCCATAAGATTATTGCTCGGAGCCTGCGGCGTAGCTTAATCTTTTCTTTCACGCCGACTTTCTCCGTGCCCTTTGCGTCCTCCGTGTTAAAAGTAAACCTGCCATGAAATCTCCTCTCCGTGTCGCCATCACCGGTGCCGCCGGCCAGATCGGCTACTCCCTGCTTTTCCGCATCGCCTCTGGCTCCATGTTCGGGCCCGACCAGCCCGTCATCCTCCATCTCATCGAGATCGAGCCCGCGCTCAAGGCGCTCAATGGCGTCGTCATGGAACTCGACGACTGCGCCTTCCCGCTGCTCAAGGGCGTCGTGCCCACCGCCTCGCTCGACGAAGGCTTCAAGGGCGTCAACTGGGCGCTCCTCGTCGGCTCCGTCCCGCGCAAGGCCGGCATGGAACGCAAGGACCTCCTCGGCATCAACGGCAAGATTTTCACCGGCCAGGGCCAGGCCATCGCCAAAAACGCATCGGCGGATGTCCGCGTGCTCGTCGTCGGCAACCCCTGCAACACGAATTGCCTCATCGCCATGAACAACGCGAAGGGCATCCCCGCCGATCGCTGGTTCGCCATGACCATGCTCGACCAGAACCGCGCCAAGACCCAGCTCGCCAAGAAAGCCGGCGTGGACGTCACCGCGGTTTCCAATGTCGCCATCTGGGGCAACCACAGCTCCACCATGTACCCGGATTTCGCCAACGCGAAA
>DASYOA010000195.1:0-9995 GCA_036008265.1 Opitutaceae bacterium | reverse complement strand
AACCAGAGCTCCTCAACGGGCCGGCTTCGTCCGTTATCCTGGAACGGGCGCGCGCGCTGCCCGCCGACCTGGTCATCATGGGCTCGCATGGGCATACCGCGCTTTATGATTTGCTGCTCGGCAGCACGAGCCACGCCGTGTTGAAAAAGGCCCCCTGCCCCGTGGTGATAGTCCCAAGCAAAAAGTAACAAGTAACAGGTGTCCGGGCGGTAAGTATCAGGTATCAGGTTTCAGGTTTCAGGTTTCAGGTATCAGGTATCAGGTATCAGGTTTCAGGTTTCAGGTTTCAAGTAACAGGAGAAGGATCGCTGCATTATTCTTGGTACTTGGTACCTGCCACTTGTCACTTGCGCCTCCGGCGCTCACTGCGACTGCAGGCTGAATTTATTCAGGTGGGCGTCGCCACAGGCGTTCATCACGTCGGCGACTTTCTGGAGCTGGGTGGCCTTGTCGGCCTTGATCAGCACCGGAATATCCCGGTCGACGTCATGCACCTGCTTGAGCAGCGGCAGGAGTTCGCTGTCGGCAATGGCCCGGCCGTTGAAGGAGATGACCCCGTCCTTGTTGATGGCGATTTCGACTTTGCCCTTGAATTCATTTTTGCCCGCGCTGGTGAATTTCGGCAGCGTGATGTTCATCGTGACCGCGGACTTGAATTGCATCGTCACGAACGAGAAAAAAATCAGCATCACGAGCACGTCGATGAGCGGCACGAGATTCATCTCGGGCCGTTTGCGGCGTTTCTGGTAGAGACCGCTGATCATGACTGCCGGTAGCGCTGGAGCACCCGTTCAAGCAGCACGTCGAGTTGCGCCGCGTAGTTTTCAACCCGGCGCTGGAAAACGCCGCTGCCGACCAGCGACGGGATGGCGATGGACAGGCCGATGACCGTCGCGGAAAGCGCGAGCGCCACGCCTTTGGTGAAGGCCACCGGATCGGGCAGGCCGGTGTCCGGTGCGATTTGCGAGAAAACCTGCAGCAAGCCCGTGACCGTGCCCGTCAGGCCAAGCAGCGGCGCGGCGGCATAAATGACGTCGAGGTACGGGATGCCGCGTTCCATGCGGTTGATTTCGAGGCGCGCGAAGGCCTTGACCGCCCCTTCGTCATGCGCGTGCTTCTCGGCAAACTCGACGATGCGGGCCAGCGTCGAATGGCGGCCGCCGGGCACGGGTTTGCCCGCCACGATGGCATCGACCAGGTCATCCGGCATGACGGCGTGGCGGCGCAGCGCGAAGGCGCGCTCGCAGATAATGTACAGCGCAACCGTGAAACAGACCCCGAGCGGGTAGATCAGGAGGCCTGCGCCTTTAAAAACGTCGGATAACCTTTGAAATGTTTCCATTATGGCTTTGAGGATGAATGGCTTGATCAGACGCCTGCCAAGCGGAAAAGGTTCATAATTTTTTTGGAAGTAACAAGTATCAGGTACCAAGTACCAAGAGGCCGCGGCGGGAAGTAGCAAGTATCAGGTAACAAGTGTCAGGAAGAAGGGCTTCTTGGAACTTGATACCTGTCACCGTCTCTTGGCACTTGTTACCTGATACTTGTTACTTCCACCGCCTACACGACTAAATACGGCAGGCGCGCAGCGGCGGCGGTCACGGCGGCCCGGCCTTCCAACAGCTCGCCGATGGGATCCCAGCGGCCGTTGACCAGCGCATCGCGCGCGGCTTCGCGAATGAGCGCCTTCACCTTTTGCCCGCCAAAACGGATTTCCTGCGCGGCGACATCGACGACGAGTTCGACCGACGGATGGGCCTCGATCGCGGCGGCGATCTGCGCGATGTCCTCGCGGCTCGCGGCCAGGCAAGGGATGCCAAGCGTAGTGCAGTTGCCAAAGAATATCTCGGCGAAACTTTCGGCGACCACGGCGCGGATGCCGTATTTCTGGATGGCCTGAGGGGCGTGCTCGCGCGACGAGCCACAGCCAAAATTCGTGCCGCTGAACAGGATATTGGCGCCCTTGAAACGCGGCTCGTTGAGCGGATGCGGCTTGTCGGAGCCGTCGGCGTTCTTGCGCATGTCGAAAAAGAGGAATTCGCCCAGCCCGTCGAACGTGACGCACTTCATGAAGCGCGCCGGGATGATGCGGTCCGTGTCGATGTCGTTGCCGGGCACGAAAACGCCGCGACCGGTGACCTGGGTTATTTTTGCGAGAGCCATGGGAGATTATTTTAGCGCGAAGGCGCAAAGAATCCAGAACGGGATTTTAAAGCTTAGCGTCTTCGGATCTTCGCGCTTAAGGATTGGTTGTGGTTTTAATTGTTGGTTACGGCGAAGACTTCGCGCGCGTCGGCGACCGCGCCGGTGACGGCGGCGGCGGCGACCATGAGCGGGCTCATGAGGATCGTCCGGCCGGTCGGGCTGCCCTGGCGGCCCTTGAAATTGCGGTTGGAGGAACTGGCACAGAGCTGGTCGCCGATGAGCTTGTCGGGATTCATCGCCAGGCACATCGAGCAGCCCGCTTCGCGCCACTCGAAGCCGGCGTCGCGAAATACTTTGTCGATGCCGAGCGAGGCGCAAAGCACGCCGACCCCCTGCGAGCCGGGCACGGCGATGGCTTTCACGCCGGCAGCGACGTGCCGGCCTTTCAAAAATTTTGCGACCTCCTGGAAATCGCTCAGGCGTCCGTTCGTGCACGAGCCAAGGAAGGCGACGTCGATCTTCGTACCCTTGATCGGTGCGCCCGGTTTCAGCTTCATGTAGGCTAGCGCTTCCTCGATGGACGTTTTTTCGTCGGCCACCTTGGTTTTCGCCGGATCGGGGATGTTTTCGGTGATGGAGATACCCTGCCCCGGATTGATGCCCCATGTGACGGTGGGGGCGATGTCCGAAGCATTGATGGTGACGACATCGTCGTAAGCGCAGCCGGGATCGCTGGCCACGGCCTTCCAGCGTGCGACGGCCTCGTCCCACGCGGCGCCCTTCGGCGAATACGGCCGGCCTTTCAAATAGGTGAACGTTGTCTCGTCGGGATTCACGTAGCCGGCGCGCGCGCCACCTTCGATGGACATGTTGCACACGGTCATGCGCTCCTCCATCGAGAAACGGTCGAAGATCTCGCCGCCGTATTCGTAGGCGTAGCCGGTTCCGCCGTTCACGCCCAGCGTGCGGATGATGTGCAGGATGACGTCCTTCGCATAAACGCCCGGACGCAGCCGGCCGGTCACGTTGATCCGGCGGACTTTCAATTTGCCCAAGGCCATCGTCTGCGTGGCGAGCACGTCGCGGATCTGCGTCGTGCCGATGCCGAAGGCGATGGCGCCAAACGCGCCGTGCGTGCTCGTGTGGGAATCGCCGCAGGCGATCGTCGTGCCGGGCTGGGTGATGCCCTGCTCCGGGCCGACGATGTGCACGATGCCCTGCTTGCCGGTCGCGCGGTCAAAAAAGGTGATGCCAAAGTCGTGGCAGCTCTTGCGCAGGTCCTTGATCATGGCATCGGCCAGCGGATCGGCAAAAGGCTCGCTGAACTGGTCGGTCGGCACGATATGGTCGACGGTCGCAAACGTCCGGTGCGGCATCGCGACCTTCAGGCCGAGGTCGCGCAGCATGCCGAAGGCCTGCGGGCTGGTCACCTCGTGGATGAGGTGCGTGCCGACGAGCAGTTGCGTCTGGCCATTGGACAGCGAGCGGACGGCGTGGGCGTCCCAGACTTTTTCGAAGAGTGACTTGGGCATGGTGATGAAAAGCGGGAAATTGGGAAATCGGGAAATCGGGAAATCGGGAAACTATGAGCCGGCCGCTGGCCATCCAGCTCGGGCACGGCAACAGCATAGCAAATCCTTGCGTTGCGTTAAAATACTTGTTTTGTGTTCTGTGATGCCCAGGGAGTATCAGTTTCCCTTCGAACTAAGGCACCTCGTCTATTTCCGCGAGGTGGCGCGCACCCTGCATTTCCGCAAGGCAGCCGAGGCGCTGGCCGTGGCCCAGCCGGCCCTGAGCCGTCAGGTTGCGCAGCTCGAGGCGGGGCTGGGCGCCAAGCTTTTTGTCCGTTCGCGCCGGCGGGTGGAGCTCACCCCGGCCGGACAGGCGTTGAACGAGCGCCTCGACCCGATCCTGCGCTCGCTGGCGGCGGTGCCCGCGGAGTTGCATGCGCTGGCCGGCGGCGAAATCGGCTACCTGCGCGTGGCCTTCACCGGCCTGGCCATGGCCACGGTCCTGCCGGGCATCCTGCGCAAGTTCCACCGCCGCTTCCCCGGCATCCGGCTGGCGCTCAACGAATCGCCGACCTCGGCCCAGCTCGCGGCGCTGGCCACGGGCGATGTCGCCTGCGGCTTTTTTCATCCCGATGCGGTCGTGCCCGGCCTGCGCACGCACCAGCTCCTGCGCGAGCGCAACGGCGTGCTCCTGCCGGCCGATCATCCCCTCGCCCGCCGCGCTCGGCTGCGCCTGCACGAACTGGCCCAGACGCCCTTCGTGCTGTTTCCGCGCATGCACAACCCGGGATTTTACGACCGCATGCTGGCGGCCTTCGCGCAGGCGGGCATAACACCGCGCATCGCCGAGGAAGTCTGGCCGCGGGCCAACGGCATCGGCCTGGTGCGTGCGGGACTGGGGGCGACCTTCATGTGTCCATCGGAGGCGCGGCACCTCCCGCCGGAAGTTGTTTTCAAAACCCTCACCGGCCCCGCGCCGGAAAGCCGGCTGGTGCTCGGCTGGAAAGCGACGCTCTCACCCGAACCGGCGCTGGCCGCCTTTCTCGCCGTGGCGGCTCCCGCGCCCGGGTAGAGCTGCAGCACCCGATCCAACCATTTTCCATGGCGCTTGACGGTTAAGCACGAAGGCCATAGCAGCCCTTTGTGTCGCTGCGCCCGACCATCTTCATTTCGGCCGTCAGCAAAGAGCTGAAAGGCTCGCGGCAACTGGTCTCCCAGACCCTGCAATTCCTTGGCTACGAACCGGTCTGGCAGGACATCTTCGGCACCGAGCAAGGCGATTTGCGCGCGATGCTCCGCCAGAAGATCGACGACTGCAATGGCGTCGTGCAGTTGATCGGCAAATGTTATGGCGCCGAGCCGCCCGTGCCGGACAAAGAATTCGGACGCGTCAGTTACACGCAATACGAGGCACTCTACGCCAAAAAACGGGACAAGAAAGTCTGGTATCTGTTTTTGGACGATGATTTTCCGGGCGACGCGCACCAAGCCGAACCGGAGGAATTGCGTGAACTGCAAGCGACTTACCGACGGCAGCTGAAATCCGAGTCACAGCTTTATCATCCATTGAACAGCAGCGAGGCACTGGAAGCCAGCGTCCTCAAATTGCGCAACGAATTGAAGCTCTTGCGGCGCCGCGGCAAACAATGGGCGGCGGGTGTCGCCTTTCTTTTGATTGTAATCCTGGGGTTGGTGGTCTGGTCGTTACAGCGTCAGGAACAAGCGAGAAAAGAACAGGAACAAACCAACAAAGCGCTGGAACAAGCAAAAGAAGAACAGGAGCAAGCGTACAATAAACTCATGCAGGCCATGGTGGCGCTCGCCAGTGCCCAGAACAAAGCGCGTCAGGAACAAACCGGGCAAAAGGACGAAGCCGTGACTGACGAGCGCACTAATGCCGCGCTGGCCGCTAAATCCGGCCTTGGTGAAAAGCAAGTGCGCGACGAACTGCCGCCATTTGCCGAACAGGTGTTGAAGAAGCCAAATGGCGACCCTTATGAAAAGGCCCACGCAGCCTACGTACTCAAAGACTATGCCGAGGCCGGGCGCCTGGCCTTGCTCGCGGCCCATGAAGCGCAGCAAGCCATGCCGCCGCGACCGGCCGATGCCATCAACGCCTTTGAACTGGCCGGCTGGTCAGCGGATCTGCGCAATGAATATGCCGAGGCCTTGCGCGATTTCCGTGCGGCGGAGCAATTGACCGACCGCGCCCGCGACCCGTTGGAATGGGCAAGACAACAGTGTAACATCGCCCATCTGCTCGATGAACAGGGGGAGTATGCAAACGCCGAGAAAATTTACCGGGACGCCCTGGAAGAATACCGGCGCGCGCTTGGCGAAGAAGATAAAGACGTGTTGCTGCTTCGCAACGGCCTGGCCCTGGCGTTGGATCACGAAGGGAAATACCAGGACGCGAAAGCGGAACTTCTCGATGTGATCAAACATCAAACCAGTGCGTTTGGGGCTGATGACCCCGCTACACTGATGAGCCGCATGGGATCCGCCAGCGTGTCCGACGATCAGGGCCATTATGTCGAGGCCGAGACCGAGCTTCGAACCGTGATTGAACTCCTGACGAATGCACTCGGTGCGGATGATCCGGTCACCCTCAGTGGTCGCAATAACCTGGCCTATGCCCTTTGGTACCAAGGCAAGTATGCCGAGGCGGAGAAAGAATTTCTTGCGGTGATCAAAAGCGAAACGGATTTGCTCGGTGCGAAACATCCCGACACCCTCATGAGCCGCATGGGGCTGGCCAATACCCTCGGCGACGAAGGCCGATACGACGATTCAGCAAATGAATATCGGGAGGTGATTAATTCCGAAACAGAGACCCTGGGCCCGAGGCACCCCTATACCCTTACGAGTCGTGATTACCAGGCCCTGGTGATTTTCGAACAGGGCAAGTACGCGGAGGCAGAAGCCCAATATCGGGACGTCATCGATCTCGAGGGACAGGTGTTGGGACCGGAGCATCCGACCACGCTTTTAAGCCGTTTTAACCTGACCAGCGTTCTCCGCGCCGAGGGCAAATATCCCGAGGCAGAGAAGGAGTTGCAAAATGTGATCGAAATCCAGACGAAAGTGCTCGGCGCAGAGCATCCGCAAACACTCAATAGCTGCAATAATCTGGCCAGTTTGCATCTTGAAACCGGCCATGATGACCAAGCAGAGAAGGAGTATCGCGAAGTGATCGAACGAGAAGAGACCGTGCTCGGCCCGGAGCATCCCCAGACGCTGAATAGCCGCAATAACCTGGCCAACGTGTTTCAAGCACAACAAAAATATGCCGATGCCGAAAAGGGGTATGAGGATGTGATCGCGCTTCGGGCGAAAGTTCTCGGTCCGAGACATCCCTATACACTTCTGAGCCACTTCAACCTCGCCAATACGCTTCGGAGCGAAAAAAATTATGCCGCGGCGGAAGTGGAATATCGCGATGTGGTCAAATCCTCAACGGAGGTCTTGGGCCCGGAACATCCCGAAACCTTGTCGGCCCGCCGGGGTCTGGCCAACCTGTTTCGCGACCAGGGCCAGTATGCCCAGGCGGAGCAAGAATACCGGGAGGTCATAAAACTTGAAGACAACAGCTTCGGTCCGGGACACCCTGAGACGTTGCGGACCTGCTATAATTTCGCGGTATGCCTGAAGATGGAAAAGAACCTGGATGAAGCGAAAGTCTTTGCCCGGCGCGCGGCCGAAGGAGCACAAAAAATCCTGGGGGCAAACCATCCCGACACCCGCAAAGATGAAAGTCTTTTGAAGGAATTGGGACCCTGATCGGTCCGGGGTGGAGAATAAACCAATCCGGGACGGCTTTTGCGCCGCGCCTTTAGCATAACGGCTACGCTCGTCGGGGCACGATCCGCCAGAGGCGGACCAGAAGTTTGTGTTCCCTCGGCGCTGGCCGCCTTTCTTGCGGTGGCGGCACCCGCTTAACCGGCCAAGCCGTTAGCCACAAAAGATCACAAGGAGCGCAAAGCCCGCGCAGGGGTGGATCGTGCGACTGCTTGGTGGGCTTTTCGTGGCAATCCCCAATTCAATTCTGGTTTCCGGCTTTCAGCTCGGTCAGCAGCTCCTGCATTTGCTCATCAAGCTCGCTGTTGGGATCGATTTTCAGCGCTTGCTGCGCGGCCATGGCGGTACTCAAAGCCTCCCGCGGCAGGCCAATGGCCTTGAGGTGCTGGGCGAAGGGCTGGACGATGCGGCTGAAGAACTCCATCCCCGCGCCATGGCCGTAAGTTTTGAGAACGGAATAGTAGGTGCGAATCTGCGCCTCCGTGCTATCCGTCGCCATGCTGTGGTTAATGAGGTCGGCGGCATGTTCGATGTTCAGGTCAACGCGCTCCGGCGCGACCTTGTGGGCAAACTGGCTATCTTCCATATCCGCTGCACTGGTTTCCCCCCGCGCGCGCATGCTCTCGGCGATGGCGTGCACGAGAGGCGCCTCGATGTCGGGATAATTTTTGAAGGCGAGCGCGAACTCGCGAAGCGTGGATTCAATATCCGTTGGGCTGGACCCCAGGTGCTTTTGCGCCTCGAGCAGCGTCTGCCAAGCCGCCAGGTGGCGCGGTTCGTAATTTACAGCCGAACGGGCGGCGCGGGCCGCGGCGGCAAAATCACCCGCGGCAAGGTAAAGCGTGGCAAAGTCGGCATTGACGCAAGCCTGCCGCCACGACGGCCGCAGGCGGAAACCCTCGGATAAAAACTTCAGTTCGTGATCGGTAATGGGCCCCCAGGTTTGCGGATCGGTCGCAACGCCGGTGACAAACTGCTGGTCGGCATAGCGGCCGACATCAAGCTGCCAGTGGCCATTCTGGTCGAGGTAGCCAATCCAGGCATGCCACGCATCGCTCCCGGCGCCGGAAAAAAGCAGCGTCGGCACCCCCTTGGCCTTGCCGACTTCACAAGCGAAATAAGCCTGGTCCACGCAAATGCCACCCTTGGCCAGGATCGTCTGTAAATCGTAGTGGTCCTCCGGCCAGCTATATTGGGCCTGCTGCACGCGATCCGTCCGGTAGTGCACCATGCTGTAAATACTGGCGAGCCAGTTAACCGGCGTTACAATGTGGACGGCGTGCTGCGCCCAATTGAGCTCGCCCAGGGGCGCAACCGCATCGACGACAAACTTGAGCTCGGAAGCAGGCAGGCGCGAAAGTGGTTGGAGCGTCTGCCCGGTTTCATCGGCATGGACCCAAAACGCAAAGGCCGCGACAGGGCCAGGCAGCGTTCGCGGCAGTTGCGCGGCACTGACCTGCGCATGCGGCCAGTCCGGCGGCGGCGGCAGGTCGTAAACGACGGCGATCGCCAGTGCCAGGTTGGCGTAGGTGGAGAATTTTTGCGGGTTGCTCGCGTACAATTCATTGAGGATCTCAAATGAATACGTCAGCAGGTCGCACGGCGAAACCAGTGAGAAAAATTCGGCGGAAAAATCGGTCCGGCCCAAGATCCAGGCCTGCAGTGCGGGGGAAAGGCGGTCGCCCAGCGGGCGCTTGCGCACGTCAAAGCGGGTGGGCAGGTTGGAATGGCCCACTTTGGCGGCCTGGATGGCGTCAACCCACTGCGAAAAAACCTGGTCTTCCGGCGTCGCGAAAAGCTCGGCCCAGCGGCTCAGGAAGAGCCAGTCTTCAGCGGCCTGGCTGTCATGCTCGTAGGCATGGATGGCCAGCGCGCGCAGTCCTGGAACGAGGCCTTTCCAGCCGGACGTGGCCGCGACCCGCTCAATCTCGGCCAGGCGCGCGGCGGACGGCGGTGCATTCAATTCATCACTGGTAAACTGAGTCAGGGCGGAGAGGCGGACGGCAAGGCAGACGAAGAAAACCAAGCCGATTTTCCAAGGATTCATGCGCATCATACTAACAAGTACTATCAAATACCTGTCGAAACCAGACCAATCCAAACGAGGAATACCGGGTTTTTGACCACTAATTCACGCTGGTGGACGCCAAAACGGGCATCCCGTTTTGCGGAGTGGAATTTGTCCCACGCCAAGCTCACAGATATGGGCCGTTTGTCATCAAAACCATGGACTTTAAGCGTTGCGTCAAAAAATCTCTTGAACTCCTCGCTGCGACTCGCGAGGTTTTCCCTTCGCTTTGGTGGGTTACTCAAGTGGCCAACGAGGGCGGACTGTAAATCCGCCGGCTAACGCCTTCGATGGTTCGAATCCATCACCCACCATTCTTCGCCCCTCGACTAGCTCGGAGCTACGAATGGCAGGCCACTTGGACGCACAAGCACAGGCCAAGTAACAAGGATCAAGATTAGGAGTCAGGATTCGGGAGGCAGGAGTGCTCGGCTATCTTGGAACTTGATACCTGATACCTGATACTCGTTACT
>DASYOA010000194.1:0-2720 GCA_036008265.1 Opitutaceae bacterium | reverse complement strand
CGAATCAGATAGTGATGCAGGCCGGAAACGGCCAGCAGGGCCGGAATCGGCGCGAAATCGCGCGTGACGCCGCGGTCGCTGAGGATGAGCACCGTAACCTCGTCCTCCTCGATCATGCGGCGCGACATCAGGCAAATTTCCTCCAGCGCCTTGGCCAGGCCGCGTTCGCCGCGCGTGATGCGGAACAGGATGGGCAGCACGCCCACCTTGAAACCGGGCTGGTCGAGACGGCGGATTTTGGCGAATTCCTCGTTGGTGAGAACGGGCCACTTCAATTCCACGCGCCGGCAGGCGGTCGGATCGGGATTGAGCAGGTTGCCTTCCGAGCCAAGCCGCGTTTCGGCTGAGGTGATGAGTTCCTCGCGGATACAGTCGAGCGGCGGATTGGTGACTTGGGCGAAAAGCTGCTTGAAATAATCGAAGAGCAGGCGCGGCTTGTTCGAAAGCACGGCCAGCGGGGTGTCGTTGCCCATCGAGCCGACCGCTTCGACACCATCGCGCGCCATGGGCGCGAGGATTATGCGCTGGTCTTCAAAGGTATAACCGAAGGCAATCTGCCGGTGCAGCAGCGTGTCATGGTCGGGCGCGGGTACGGTCGGCGCATCCGGCAAATCTTCGAGATGGACGAGGTGTTCGTCGAGCCACTCGCGATAAGGCCGTTCGCCGGCCAGCTGTTGCTTGATCTCCTCGTCGCCGATGATGCGACCCGCCTCGGTGTCCACGAGCAGCATGCGACCGGGCTGGAGACGGCCCTTGAGCCGCACTTTCTCCGGCGGCACGTCGAGGACGCCGACCTCGGAGGCCATGATGACGAGATCGTCCGTGGTGACATAATAGCGCGAGGGACGGAGCCCGTTGCGGTCGAGCACCGCGCCGATTTGCTTGCCATCGGTGAAAGCGATGGAGGCCGGGCCGTCCCACGGTTCCATCAGGCAGGAATGGTACTGGTAGAAAGCCTTGCGCGTGTCGTCCATGCTCTCGTGATTGGACCACGGCTCCGGGATCATCATCATCATCGCGTGGGCGAGCGGCCGCCCCGCGAGCACGAGCAGCTCGAGCGTGTTGTCGAACATGGCCGAGTCGCTGCCGTGCGGGTTGATGATGGGCAGGATTTTTTTGATGTCCTCGCCGAACAACTCGGATTCGAAGAGCGCCTGCCGGGCATGCATCCAGTTGATGTTGCCGCGCAGCGTGTTGATTTCGCCGTTGTGCGCGATGTAGCGGTAAGGATGGGCGCGATCCCAGCTGGGAAAAGTGTTGGTGCTGAAACGCGAGTGCACGAGCGCCAGCGCGGTTTCCATCGCCGGGTTTTGCAGGTCGAGAAAATATCCCGGGAGCTGCTCGGTCAGCAGCATGCCTTTGTAAACGATGGTCTTGTAGGACAGGCTGGGCAGGTACCAAAACTCGCCGCCGTCGATGGTCGCGGTGCGGATCTCGGCGTAGGCGCGCTTGCGGATGACGTAGAGCTTGCGCTCGAACGCCATGTCGTCGGTCAGGTTGGGATTGCGGCCAATGAAGACCTGGCGGATGAACGGTTCGGAGGACTTGGCGGTCGCGCCCAGCGAGGCGTTGCTCGTCGGGACGGTGCGCCAGCCGAGCATGACCTGGCCTTCCGATTGGACAATCTGCCCGAAAAGCTCTTCCAGCCGCCGCCGCATGGTGGCCTTTTGCGGAAGGAAAACGAGGCCGCTGCCATATTCGCCGGGACCGGGCAGCGAAATGCGGGCTTTCTTGCACGCCTCCTGGAGAAAACGATGGGGCATCTGCAACAGCACGCCGGCGCCATCGCCCGTGTTGGGTTCGCTGCCGCTGGCGCCGCGGTGGTCGAGATTTTTTAATACCTGGAGCGCCTGCAGCAAAATCTGGTTGGACTTGCGGCCCTTCATATCCACGACAAAACCGACGCCACAGGCATCGTGTTCAAACCAAGGATCGTAAAGTCCCTGCTTGGCCGGCCGGCCGGCGGGCATTTCGGGATGTGGCGTGGTGTTATCCATCGGGCGTCAAAATTTTGAAATCAGTCGTTCTATTCCGTGGTATTAACCACGTGGCGTGCCATTTGTCTTTTATCGGTGGGCTGGGATGATTGGTGCGGGCGCAAAAAAAAGGCCGGTTCCAGTTGACGCTAGAGCGGCCCGGGAATTTATGTGCGGCGTGCTCAGGCGTTAGAAAAATCGGATGGTTTTGGTGGCCATTTTGGCGTGTTCCTCATCCGAGCAGGCGGCGTTGGTGGGGACGCCGGCCGGCGTGTCGTTGGGCTTAACGAGATCGTTGGCCAGGAGATAATTTTCCACTTCCTCGCCGGAGATGTCAGCGAGCATGACGCCGTCGATCTCGACGCAGGGTGAAAGCGGCTGGCCGGACTTGCGCACCATCTCCTCGTAGTTCGCGCGGTTGTTGATGATGTCGATGTCCTCAAAGGCGAGATTGTGCTTGCTCATGATGGCGCGCACACCGTTGGACCAGCCGCAGGACGGCTTGAGATAGGCTTTGATCTTCATGCTAAAAGGATGTTCGAAGGGAAAAGTGTTGCAACCTATAGGAGGAGATTGCGGGCATTCAAGAGGAAGTTTGGGAAATTTTCACCCGACACCCCCGGGCTAAATTTTCCTCTAGCCGTGTCGCGCGACATAAGTTAGCAGCGGTGAAGTGAAAATCCTCGTCACCGGCGCGGCCGGATTCATCGGCATGCATGTCTGTCAAAAGCTTGCATCAACCAA
>DASYOA010000193.1:0-4255 GCA_036008265.1 Opitutaceae bacterium | reverse complement strand
GGTGCCGAGCGCATCGGCGGTTTTCTGCCCGCCGCCCTCGCCGAAAATAAAATTTTTCCGGCCGGATGCGTCGGATAACCAGCTCATGTTTTCCGCCACGCCGAGCAGGGGCACGTTCACTTTTTGAAACATCAGCCCGCCCTTGCGGGCGACGTTCGTGGCTGCGATCTGCGGCGTGGTCACGAGCACGGCGCCGGTGAGCGGCAGCGTCTGCACGAGCGAAAGCTGGGCGTCGCCCGTGCCCGGCGGCAGGTCGACGAGCAGCACGTCAATTTCGCCCCATTTCACGTTCTGCACGAATTGCTGGATGGTCTTCATGATCATGGGGCCACGCCAGACAACCGGCGTGTTGTCGTCCACCAGGAAACCCATGCTCATCACCTTTACCCCGTGCCGTTCCAGCGGCAAAATCTGGGCGTTGGGCCCGTCGCCCTCGATTTCCGGCCGGCCGGTAAGGCCGAGCATCAGCGGCACGCTCGGCCCGTAAATGTCGCAATCCATCAATCCCACGCGGCCGGGGCGGCCCTGCGTGGTGAGCACCTGGGCCAGCGAGCAGGCGAGGTTGACGGCGAAGGTGCTTTTGCCCACGCCGCCCTTGCCCGAGGCGATGGCCACGGCGTACTTGATGTGGCGTGGAGCGCCGCCGGTGCCGGCGAGATTGCCGCCGGCGGCGGGTGTCTTGGCCGGCGCGACGGCGAGGTCGATGATGGTCTCGCGCACGCCGGGCAACGCGCGTAGCACGCGATCGACCTCGGCCCTGAGCGCGAGGGGCACTTTCGGGTCGCTTGTCGTGATTCCAAGTGAAACCTTGGCGGTGCCATCGACGAACGCCGCCGAGCGCACGAGCCCGAACGACACGATATCGCGGCTGAAGCCGGGATACTTGATTTGCTTGAGCGCTTCCTTGATGTCCTCGGGTGTCACGGGAAAATTTTTCAGAAATGAAACGGTTTATCGTTGTTAAGCGGCGCCATGGTGTAAATAGAAATGAACTTTCTTCGCTAATGCTGTTCCATTTTCTGTCTTCCACATGAAAAAACGTCTCTGTCTCGTCCTCATCCTCGGCTGCCTCGGTGCCACCGCCGCCTTCGCCCAGCGCGAAATCGGCCCCATCGACGTCACCGCCAATTTCAAGACCACGCCCATCCGCGTGTCGGCGGACACGCCCGAGCTGAACAATCTCGCGCTGCTCGCTTTTGGCGCCCATGGCGCCTACCGCCTGGTGGCCAGCGAGTACGACTACGACGTGCGCTTCTCGCTGCTCGCGCCCGGGCAGGTGCGCGTGGACGTCGCCCGTGCCGACGGGCAGGTCGTCGCCAGCGAGACCGCGACCGGCACGAGCACCCACAACGCCTTTTTCCGCGCGGCCGATATCGCCGTGGCGCGCACGACTGGCTTGCGCGGCTTCTTTGCCTCACGGCTCGTTTTCACCAGCCAGCGCACCGGTCACCGCGAAATTTACACGTCCGATCTCTTTTTTGGCGAGGCCCAGCAGATCACCCACGACAATGCCCTGGCGCTTTCGCCCCGCTGGTCGCCCGATGGACATCGCATTATCTACACGGGCTATTTCCAATCGGGCCGGCCCGATGTGTTCGAGCTGGTCAACGAGAATGGTCTTTGGCGGCGGCAAACCTTCGCGAGCTTCCAGGGCACGAACGACTGCGCGCATTTCAGCCCCGACGGCTCGCGCGTGGCCATGGTGCTGAGCGGCGAGGGCAACCCCGATATCTACGTCAGCAACGCCGAGGGCCGGGCCGTCTCCCGCCGCACGCGTTCCAACGCGGCCAAGGCCTCGCCCTGCTGGTCGCCCGATGGCACGCAGCTGGTTTTCACCTCCGAGCCGGGCCCGCAACTCTACCTCATGTCCGCCGCAGGCGGGACGCCCTCGCGGATCTACACCGACATCAGCAGTTATTGCGCGGAGCCGGATTGGAGCCGCGGCGATCCGACCAAGCTCGCCTTTACCATGAAGGTGGGCCGGGTTTTCCAGGTGGCGGTCTATGATTTCTCGACGCACACGAGCCAGCAAGTTTCGCACGCGCCCTACGACGCGGTGAATCCGTGCTGGCTCGCCGATGGCCGGCACCTGCTCTACACCGCGCGCACTTCGGGCGGAAGCACCGTCTGGATTCTCGATACCGTCTCCGGCAAGGCCAAGCAACTCAGCCCGTTTGTGCTCGCGCCCGCGAGCGAGGCGAATGCCTGGGGGCCGTGAGCATTTTTCTTTGTAGCCGGGGTCGGTGACCCCGGTTTGTCCGCCGTAGCTTTAGCGAAGGCGGATGCCGGCCTCAGCGAGGCCGGCTACATTGAAATGACCAAACAAAAAGCCGCGCCCATCGGCGCGGCTTCGTTGTTTCAATGGCAAAATATCAGGCTTTGTAATTGGCCTCGGCCTGGTTCCAGTTGACCACGTTCCAGAATGCAGCGATGTAATCGGGCCGGCGGTTTTGGTAATTCAGGTAATAAGCGTGTTCCCACACGTCGAGGCCGATGACCGGTTTGCCTTCGATGCCGGCGATGGCCTTGCCCATGAGCGGGCTGTCCTGGTTGGCCGTGGAGCCGAGGGAGAGTTTCTTGTCCGCGCCGACGACCAGCCAGGCCCAGCCGGAGCCGAAGCGGGTCGCGCCGGCCTTGGCGAATTCTTCCTTGAATTTGTCGAAGCTGCCGAACGTCGCGTTGATCGCGTCGCCGAGCGAGCCTTTCGGCGCGCCGCCTTTGCCGGGGCCGAGGATTTTCCAGAAGAAAGAATGGTTGCTGTGGCCGCCGCCGTTGTTGCGCACCACGCCGCGGATGGCGTCGGGGACTTTGCCGAGATCGGCGATAAGCGTGTCCACCTCGAGCGCGGCCAGCGCGGGCTGGTCCTTGAGGGCGTTATTGACGTTGGTGATGTATGCCTGGTGGTGCTTGGTGTGGTGGATTTCCATCGTGCGCGCGTCAATGTGCGGCTCGAGGGCGTTGTTGGCGTAAGGCAGTTTCGGGAGTTCGTAAGCCATGGGAATTTTCAGGTTATGGGTTGAGAGAGTTGCAAACCTGTCGCAGCTGCGCGGATTCGTCAACCCAGCGGCGAGATTTAAGCGAAGGGCAATAACGGCACAGAAAATCGCAAACTCCAAGGCTCTCCTATCGTCGCTCTTCGAGCTATGGAGGACACGGCAACCCCAAAGACCTCCAAAAAATGACCGCTGGCAACGGGGACTCGACTGGAGTTGGAGATTTTACTTTTCAGGCTTTTTGGCGTCTGAAAATTGGCGTTTTTGACTTGAGCGCGCTGGCGCGCTCAAATCCTAAAATACGAACCCCGCCTTCCGGTGTCTCACCCTGCCTTCACTCCCGCATCCACGGTCTCATTGATCCACGGTTGAAGTGATCAAGGATGAATCAGTTTTTTTTTGCGGTTCGTGATACGGCTTCCTCTGCTCGTAGAGATTGAGCCGCCAGGTCGCATCCTCGTCTTTGTCCGACAGGGAATCCAAATAATGGTTCTCGTAGTTTACGGCATCGGTGAAGTTGCCCGCCTCGGCGCAAGCGGCCGCGAGGGTGTCGAAGTCGCTCGGATTTTTTCCTCCCCTTAACGTGCGGGCTTTCATGGCATATTCCACGGCCCCCATGCCGTTCCGGAATCTGGCCTCGGGGCAAACGGCCCAGAGGCGGGCGAGGTGACTGTAGGCGATGGCGTCATCCGGGCTGAGGCGGATGGATTCGCTGTAGTCGGCGATGGCCTTCTTGAAATCGCCTTTCTTGCTGTAAAGATCGCCCCGGTCGTTGAAGGCACGGATCTCACTTGGATCGTGCTGGATGACTTTGTTGAAGTCGGCGACGGCCTGATCATATTCGTCATTGAAGCCATAGGCGAGGCCCCGGTTGAGACAGGCATCGGTGTAATCTGGCTTAAGGTCTATGGCCTTGGTGTAATCGGCGATGGCCTTGTCGTAATCGTGCTTGGCATCGTTGGCGGTACCCCGGTTAAAGAAGCCCTTCGCGTCATTTGGGCTGAGGCGGATGGCTTGATTGTACTCCGCGATGGCCTTGTCGTAATCGCCCGTGTAGCTGCAGAGGCGGCCCAGGCTGTTGTAGGCATCGGCAAAAGTTGGGTCCGAATGGAGGGCGTCATTGTAGTCGGAAAGGGCACTGTCGTAATCGTGGTTGTCGTAGCTGGCGTCGCCCCGGTTGCAATAGGCCAAGGCCAGGCTTTGGTCGAGGTGGCGGGCTTCTTTGTAGGCGGCCTGGGCTTTGTTGTCCGAGGCACTGCTCG